>CADBSN010000301.1 GCA_902797255.1 uncultured Bacteroidales bacterium
ATAAAATGTATAATTTGCCTGCAAAGTTACGAATAAGCGAGCGAAATGCAAAATAAATTCCGATTTATTTTCATTTCCGAGCGAAAGATTGCAACGCCACACTCTAAACCTTTAGGTTAGAGAAACTTCTTCGCTTGCGAAAAAGTTACGAATAAGCGAGCAAAGAACCAAAGAAAATCCCATTTTTCTTTGTTCATTCGAGTGATAGCAACTTCTCGCATTTCGAAAAAATGCGAAAAAAGTGAGCTAGCCAAACAGCCAACTCACTTATTCGAATAAACATAGTCAATGGTTATACGCTCATTCTGCGTCTTGAAGCTAGTATGTCTGAATAATTAAGTAATTAGAGGCATACCAAAATCTTTCAGGATCGAGTATATGCAACACAGAAGAAAGTGAATCCTTTATTTCTACTTTATAAAATTCTTTCGACGTGGGTGTTAGAATTTTAAATCGACTGGAAGGAATCTTAATTTCAGTATTGCGAATATCAAAAGGTTGAAATAGTTCTGGACTGAGCCGGGAATAGTTTACGTTATTTCCTCTCATTTGATTCCCTCTTGTTATCAATCCAGTAGATAGTAATTCACCCTTTCCCGCTATTTTCACATATTTTGTGTATAACTGCTGTTCTTGAGCTGAGATATATTCATAATTTTCGATGATTATCTTGTTTTGCTGCCGTATTACTTTTTTCAAACTGTCAACAATATGAGTGTTTTGTCGTTTGTTGGCTTTTTTTGTTGCATTTACTCTATTGTTATTTTGAGCTATAGTCTGTCCGACCATAGCTATAAGCAACACCAATATAAGAACAATCTGCTTCATTTATTACTCTCTTTTTAGTATCATCAATGTAGCAGGCTCGTCTTCATATGTCGTCTCACCGATGTTGCCTCCAAGGTAGGTCGGATCACATACCGTATAACGACGACCGTCACTGGCAATATAACCGTAGCCATTTACTGGTTCTGTAAAAGCTACAGCTGTTGCCAAATGACCAGGATAATGTACCAATGCCACATCAAGTCCCACAATATCGCGCACTAAATGTGAAAACAGAATGGCTCTGTCTTCGCAATCGCACCAGGGGTAAAATAGTGTCTCTTCGCCAAAGAATGCTCTGTCTTTGTCCCAAATTGTTTCGTCATAAGCATATTGGAAATACTCTGGATGAGCATTCTCTTTTTTTCGGTCATCATAGCCTTGAGTCCACCACAATATCTGTCGTACAGCTTCGACTTTCGACATGCCTTGCAGTTTCTCACGCATAGCAGGATACAGCTGATCCCTAATACCTTTTTCCAAAGGTGTCTCTGCATACATCTGCCATTGGGTCATGTAGTTGTCACCAATGGAGGCACTGGGGTAGGTGTCGTAAAAGTCAATATAGTTCTTGTTCGATGTGATGGTAAATACAAAGTCAGGGTTCTTTCTCGACCGTATGATTCGTTGTGGCGTTTTATTGAGAGCAAATTCCTGTTCAGCTGTCAATCGTAGTGACATACTGCTCTCCTTCGGCCATTTCGCATCAGATATATGAATTGTGTGCCCAAATAATTTCCTACCGTCTAATTGATAAAAACGTTCTGTTGAGGGGTATTCGGCATAGCTGAACTCTTTTCCATAGATGTTGTGATGACATGCAGCCAGCATCATGAGATGTGAATCATCATGCCCCAAACGCATCTTATACCCTGATTGCGAATAAAGGTAAGACAATACCAACGAAGCCTCATTGGTATCCTTGCCATAGAAGCCATCCACCAGCTTTTGTAGCATTAGATAGTAAGCCCAGTCAGAAAGATTGTTTTGCTTACGTACCTGTAGACAGTCGTACAGCATATTGGCAAACTGAGGTTCTTCAAACACTTTCATAGCATCGGCTACATCGTCCGAAGACAAACCGTTAAGCTTTACTCGACAATTTTCACCAATGCGTATCTTACAGGTTAGACCAAACAGGTCGAACGTCTTGTAAGTGTTTGGTTGTTGTACTTGCCTTGAAACCTCCGTAACTTCAAATAAAGGCTTAGTCTGTGGCTGTGTGGGAGCCGAAGGCAGTTCTTTTCCTACCGCCAGTACCTCGAAGCTGTTTGTTTTAGGTCTCACTTTTGCCTGACGTGGCGTTTTCTTGCCTTTCTTTTTAAACATTCCTTTTACATCTTCCCAGAAGGAAGCCGTCTCTATGCCATTTTCGTCTATAAGCACAGGCAGTACCTGTTCTTCCTCAGGTAGTTCCATTGCAGGTTCGCCATTGAACTTTTTCCAGGCCTGA
>CADBSN010000302.1 GCA_902797255.1 uncultured Bacteroidales bacterium
GGTGCAATGCAGTCTGACGATTTCGGCCTGTTCCGAGGGAATCATCTGCAACAACTTGTTGATACGTTCATATTCATCATGGATTTCTTTGTCTGCATCAACATCTTCCGCAATCTGTGTGGCACTCTCCAAAGCAGTCATCACCATAGGAGGTCGTCGACGGATGTAATCGATACAGGCATTCCTCACCGAGCGAATCAAATAACGCTCCACATCATCGATATGCGTCAGCCTTTCCTTCGAACGATACAGTCTCAACAGCACATCCTGCACAATGTCTTCTGCATCCTCTCGCTTCCCTACACGAAGGTAGGCAAAACGGAACAACCAGTCTTGTCTAAGACCGATGATTTGTTCCAGTTCTCTGACTCTGTCCGTTGCCTGTTCTGCTATCTGCATTATTATTTCCCGTGATGAAATTAGCGTTTAGCATGAAGATATAGTACCTTCACCCTACTCTCCGCTTTTCACTTTTTTACTAATAATGACGCAAAGATAAGAAAAAAGATTTAAAGCCCACCAAGAAAACACACAAAATCGAGAAGAAGACAGTTGTGACAGTAAAAATGAAATAAACTAAAATGAAGATAATACTCAATACGAACTGCCCAAGACCATCAGTGGCAAAATCAGACGCGTCGAGATTCGCGTAGATAATAAAGGAAAAAGGAGTACTAAGGTCTTGCTTTTTTTATTTTATGTTCTAAATACGAGGTAAAAATAATAGAAAAATGCCTGAATGCTTGTCAAAATGAAATATATCGTTTATCTTTGCAGACGGAAAAATAATTTCAGATGAAAACAAAAACGGAAATATTACATTTGTTAAGTCTCTATAAGCCGACTGCTGAGAGTAAGTATGGATTGACACGATTAGGCATTTTCGGCTCTGTGGCTCGTGGCGAACAGAACGAGGATAGTGACGTAGATATCTGTTACGAGGGCCGTGTGCCATCATTACTTACGCTCGATCTTATCCAGTCTGATTTGGAAAAAATGTTGGGCTGCCATGTAGACTTGGTTCGTATTCGAGATGGTATGAACATGCTCTTGAAACAACGTATACAGAAGGAGGGTGTATATGTTTGATTATGAAATCGTGATGGATAGCTTGCAGAAGATCCGTAAGGCTATCGAAACGATTGAAGAGCGTTCCTCTGTGGTAGACGATCCTAACGAACTTCTTTGTTCACCAGGTGGCATGATGCGTCTTGATGCCATCTGCATGAGCTTAATTGCACTCGGAGAGGCATTGAAAGGGCTTGACAAGCAGACACATGGGGAATTACTATCCCACTACCCTGAAGTCTATTGGAATGGTGCAATGCGTATGCGCGACAAGATTGCTCATCACTATTTCGAGATCGATGTTGATGTCGTGTTCCGTACTATACAGGAAGACATCCCTCAAATGAAAGTAGCCATCAACAAGATGATAAATAGCCTTACTGCTTAGAATCATACAATCTCTATTGAATGCTTATGAACAAACAAATTCTCCTTACAATCATCCTATTGGCATTCACATTATCAAATAAAATAATAGTAAAAAACAGGCAGAAAAGTTGCCACTAAATAGTCTATAGGTACTAGCTAACGATGCTGAACCCTTATGGTAACGTTAAAATATCGACGATATTCATTAAAACTATGTCGAAATTTAACAAAACTGCGCCAATACTTGATAAAACATCGTCAATATTATATCTTTTTCGGAATTATTTGTTATCTTTGCAATCACAATAGGGAAAAACCTGTTTGGAATAGTGATGTTAAACCTTTATAAAACAGATTGAAGCTATGTATGCAAACTATATCAAACGAGAAGTGGCCGATCTGAATGGCACTGGTATGACTCTGGCCTACTACAAGATGGCACTGAAGCCAATGACCTTTGAACAGTTTGCCAAACTGTGCCATCGTGAAGGCGGAACGGACGAGAGTCTCATCGTTGGTGTGATGTCGTTAATCAGTGAGAAACTGGCATTGTGTATGGCAGAAGGATTCTCCGTGAAACTTGATGGTATTGGTACGTTTAGTGCCAAACTCGGCATGAGAGACGATGTGCTGCCAGACTCCTTTGAGGAAGGTCAACGAGGTCATAACGCAAAAACTATCATGGTGAAAGGGGTATCGTACAGAGCCGACAAGGGTCTGATTGACAATACTCACAGGAAATGCACACTGGTGAAAGGCGGTGAAAGCCGAATCATGAAGTCAAAATACACACTGGAAGAACGCATTGAGAAAGCTAAGGAATATCTGCGAAAGCACATGTTCATGCGAGTACCCGATTATGCCCTGATTACCGGTCTTTCGCGTTCAACGGCAACAATCGAACTACGACGAATTGCCCAAGACCCCGAGAGCGGCATCACCAGTCGTGGTGAGCACAGCCAGAAGTTGTACGTGCTGCGGCAAAAATAGGCAGAAAGGTTGTTTTCTATTCATTTTTTTCATTTTTTCACTTTTCACTCTTCACTTTTCACTTTTTTTTCGTACCTTTGCGCCTATAACTAATATCTCCATTGACATGAAAGGATTATTACTGACTATCACTGCATTGATTACTACAGCTACAGGTGTATGGGCCTACGAAAGCGATAGCATTATCATGATGACTGCCTCACAGATGGGGAGGGTCTATAAGACCGTTTCCCAAAGTCGGGTAAGTGTGCATGATCCGTCGATCGTCGTAGACAGACAATCAGCCGCAACTGACACGTATTATATCTTCGGTTCGCACCGTGCCTGTGCCCGTTCGACAGACATGAAAAATTGGACTGCACAGTCATGGACGTATGGCCTGGTTCAGGCGAGCGGAAGTGTCAGGAGCACTAACGACTTTACGGGAGTATTCAAGACGAACCAAACGAAGCAGGTGAAGGTGCTGAAAGACGGCGAAGAGACCTCTGTGACCTTCGGGAACTTCGACTGCGATGTCTGGCGCTATACTGAGAACAACCCTTCGCTTGGCGGCAACCAATGGGCTCCAGA
>CADBSN010000303.1 GCA_902797255.1 uncultured Bacteroidales bacterium
GTCGTGGTGATACCTCACGAATATGGGAAGTACACATTCAAGGATGGCTGGTACAGCGAGATGGGACGCGAGAAGATTAAGGATGCCATCATTCTGACCGACAAGAACACATACAAAGGTACTTGGATGAATCGCCACGATATCTGGAAGAAGATTTCCGTACCGGAAAAGGTCAGGAAGTACCTCGTTGACTGCTGCAAGAAGCAGGAAACGCCATCCGACATCGAGCAGAGCATCAAGCAGACAATGTTTAAGTAGGGTTACTATAAAATAATGATCTCAATTAATAAGACAAAAGTAATTTTTTGTTCATATCCAGAAATTCCGGATAAGACTGGATATAAGAAATCAGGGACTTGCGAAAGCCCCTGATTTGTTGTTTTTTTCTGGTTTCTGTTGGATTATGAAATTATTTTTGTATCTTTGCAGCGAGATAAATGAATCGTGAAAAAATGAATGCTAAATCGTTATTGATGGTGGTGTTCGGCTATGTAACGCTGGTTGCGGGATGGGCACAAGGTCCCAACGACTCTGGCACGTATTATCAGATGGCTGACGGGAAGAAGGGCGAAGCACTGAAGACTGCATTATGTGGCATTATCTATGACCGAGATGAGGGTGGTGATCTCAGTACAGCCTATAAGGCTTTGTGGACGCATTTCCAAACCACCGATGCACGCCCCAACGGAACGGTGTGGGATATGTATTCTAACAAGCGCCAGATGACATTCGTCGTAGATCAAGACCCAGGCAGTGGAAACCAAGAGGGACAATATTACAATCGAGAACACTCGTTCCCCAACAGTTGGTTCGGTGGCAAGGTGATGCCGATGTACACCGACCTGCACCACTTGTATCCCACAGATAAGTTTGTAAACAACAAACGCGATAATTATCCGTTTGGTGAGACTGATACCCCATCGTGGAAATCTGAGAAGGGGTTCAGTAAACTAGGTAATTGCTCTGTAGAGGGATATTCCGGTGTGGTTTTTGAACCGAATGATGAATACAAGGGTGACTTTGCACGCACCTATTTTTACATGGTGACTTGCTATGAGGAGAAACTGCCCTACTGGTATGCTAGCAATGAAGAATCGCGACCAACGCTGGATGGAACGACCTATCCGGGACTGAACGAGTGGCAGTTGAAGATGCTGACGAATTGGGCCAAGAAGGATCCTGTGAGTGAGAAAGAAGTCAACCGCAATAATGCTGTCTTTGGTATTCAAAACAACAGAAACCCCTTCATCGACTACCCGGGATTAGAAGATTACATCTGGGGGGAGTACAAGGATTGTGTCTTTAGCTATGATAACTACAATCATGAATCTGCAGCCATCCGTGAGATAGCTAATTCTGCCAGTGATATGAACCGCATCTACATAATTGATGGACGAAAAGTGAATGTGGAGATTCGTACACAATTGAATAAAGGAATATATATTATTGACGGTAAGAAAGTCTTCGTCCGCTGACACTTAAGTGCCACTGGGCATTGGGAAAAAGACACGGACTACACGTATTTTGACAGACAATTTAACTTTTTTTACAATTGTCACTTTAGGATTCGAGAAAATTTCGTAAATTTGCACCCGTTTTTGAGAGGTAAAAGGTAAAAGGAAATTAAAGGCTTAACAAGTATTCTGTGAAAAAGACTATGGAATTAGCTACAAAATATAATCCATCCGAAGTAGAAGGAAAATGGTATCAATATTGGCTTGACCACGAATTGTTTTCAAGCAAACCCGACGATAGAGAACCCTACACAATTGTTATTCCACCACCAAATGTGACAGGTGTGCTTCACATGGGGCA
The DNA here is from genome assembly GCA_902797255.1 of uncultured Bacteroidales bacterium. GTDB lineage: Bacteria > Bacteroidota > Bacteroidia > Bacteroidales > Bacteroidaceae > Colivivens. The sequence goes on from CADBSN010000303.1 coordinate 1,816, forward strand.
CATGCTCAACAATACCATTCAGGACATCCTTATTCGTAAGGCTCGTCTGGATGGAAAGAATGCTTGTTGGGTGCCTGGAACCGACCATGCAAGTATCGCTACAGAAGCAAAGGTGGTGAACAAGTTGGCTCAACAAGGAATCAAGAAGCGCGACCTGACTCGTGAGCAGTTCCTTGAGCATGCATGGGACTGGACCCACGAGCATGGAGGCATCATCCTGAAGCAGTTGCGTCGTTTGGGGGCTTCTTGTGATTGGAACCGTACCGCCTTCACGATGGACGAACCTCGTAGCGAGAGTGTCTTAAAGGTATTTGTAGACCTCTACAACAAAGGTCTCATTTATAGAGGTCTGCGTATGGTAAACTGGGACCCTAAAGCACAGACCGTGCTGTCGGGTGAGGAAGTCATCTATCGCGATGAGAAAAGTAAGCTGTACTATCTGAAGTACTATGTGGAGGGTGCTGTTTCTGCAGATTCTATCAGCGGAGACGAGAACATCATTCACAAGGACGAGAAGGGCTACTACGCCGTGGTGGCTACAACACGTCCAGAGACTATCATGGGTGATACAGCGATGTGTATCAATCCCAAAGACCCAAAGAATCAGTGGCTGCGTGGACGAAAGGTCATCGTGCCTTTGGTGAACCGAGTAATTCCTGTCATCGAAGACCGCTACGTAGACATCGAATTCGGAACAGGCTGTCTGAAAGTGACACCAGCCCACGATGTAAATGACTATGCACTGGGTAAGACCCATAACCTCGAGACCATCGACATTTTCAATCCTGACGGTACAATCAGTGACCAGAGTCCACTCTACGTGGGTATGGATCGTATGGATGTCCGCAAGCAGATTGTTATTGATTTGACCGCAGCGGGTCTGATTGAGAAGATTGAAGACTATGAGAATAAGGTGGGTTACTCGGAGCGCAACCAAGACACAGCCGTAGAGCCACGACTCTGTAAGCAGTGGTTCCTCTCGATGAAGCACTTTGCCGATATTGCTCTGCCACCAGTACTGAATGGAGAAATCAAGTTCTATCCAACTAAATATGTCAACACCTATCGCAACTGGATGGAGAATATCCAGGATTGGTGTATCAGCCGTCAGCTGTGGTGGGGACATCGCATCCCTGCTTATTTTCTGCCAACCGCAGAAGATGAGGAAGAGAAGTACGTTGTGGCGTTGACTGCTGAAGAGGCATTGGAGAAAGCACATCAGATCAAAGGATTCGAGAATATCACCATTGATGAGTTGCGTCACGATGAAGATGCCCTCGATACGTGGTTCTCTTCATGGTTGTGGCCAATCTCATTGTTCGACGGTATCAACAACCCTGGTAACGAGGAAATCAACTACTACTATCCAACCTGCGACCTTGTGACTGCACCAGATATCATCTTCTTCTGGGTAGCACGTATGATTATGGCAGGTGAGGAGTATCAGAAGGATGTACCGTTCCGCAACGTGTATTTCACAGGTGTAGTACGCGACGAACTGGGACGTAAGATGTCGAAGAGTCTCGGTAATTCGCCTGATCCAATCGCACTGATTGAGAAGTACGGAGCCGATGGTGTCCGCATGGGTATGTTGCTTGCTGCGCCTGCAGGAAATGACATCCTCTTCTCTGAAAGTCTGTGTGAGCAGGGACGTAACTTCTGCAACAAGATATGGAACGCATTCCGTCTGGTAAAAGGATGGGAGGTTAGCGAGAATTTAGCGCAACCAGAGAGCAGCAAGCAGAGCATTGCCTGGATGGAAGCAACGGTCCGTACGGCTGTGGCAGAAATCAACGATCTGTACAGTAAGTATCGTCTGAACGAAGCTCTTATGGCGATGTTCAAACTCTTCACAGATGAGTTCTCAGGATGGTATCTGGAGATGATTAAACCTGCTTATCAGGCTCCAATTGATGCCGCAACCTTGCAATCAACACTTGGCATCTTCGAGCAACTGATGAAGATAGTACATCCGTTCATGCCGTTCATTACGGAAGAACTCTATCAGAATATAAAGGAGCGTAAGGATGGAGAGAGCATCATGGTTGATACGTTGAAGCTTGATGCTCCAACCAAGGAAGACGCACACCTTATCGCGGAATTCGAGGAGGCAAAGCAAATCATATCGGGAGTGAGAGCTGTTCGCCAAAGTAAGAACATCTCGCCTCGCGAACCACTGACGCTGGAAGTGGTTGTTAGTTCCGCTAATGACAAAAACATAACCAAGTGTCCATCGCTCGGCGCCATCATCAAGAAGATGGCTTCTTTGCCCGAAATCCTGTATGTACAGGCTAAGAGCAATGGTACATCAGCTTTCCTTATTGGTACGACGGAGTATGCTGTGCAACTTGGAAATTTGATTGATACAGAAGCCGAAATCCAGAAGATGGAAGCAGAGGTGAAGCGACTGGAAGGCTTCCTGATTGGCGTTCAGAAGAAACTCTCAAACGAACGGTTTGTGGCAAACGCACCTTCACAGGTAGTTGAATTGGAGAAGAAAAAGTTGTCGGATGCCGAAACCAAGATTACCGCGCTGAAAGAAAGCATCAGTGCCTTGAAGAAGTAGACACATTATTTATTTATATGAAAGAAACAAGACGAGCTCCCAAATATATTTTTGAATCCTCTTGGGAGGTTTGTAACAAAGTAGGCGGTATCTATACCGTCTTGAGCACCCGTGCCAAGACGTTACAGGAACAGCTGCACGACAAATTGATATTCATCGGCCCTGATTTCTGGATGGACAAAGAGAATCCGTTGTTCAAGGAAAACAAACAGCTGCTGGCCAAATGGCGAAAGGCCGCTAAGTCGGAAGGACTGGATATTCGTGTGGGACGTTGGCAGATACCAGGAGAGCCTATTGCTGTGTTACTTGACTTCACACCGTTCTTTGAAAAGAAGAACGATATCTATGCTTGGGCCTGGGATAACTATCAGGTAGACTCGCTCCATGCATACGGAGACTATGATGAAGCCTCGATGTTCTCGTATGGCGCCGGAAAGGTTGTAGAAAGCTATTATAAATATTTTGGACTTACCGCAGACGATAATGTCATCTATCAGGCGCATGAATGGATGACCTGTCTCGGTGCATTGTATGTGCAGAAGGCAGTTCCAGAGGTGGCCACGATATTTACAACCCACGCTACTAGCATTGGCCGTAGCATAGCTGGCAATAATAAACCATTGTATGATTATCTGTGGGCTTACAACGGTGACCAGATGGCGCAGGAACTTAATATGCAGTCGAAACACTCTATTGAAAAACAGACAGCACACAATGTGGATTGTTTCACGACCGTGAGCGATATCACTGCTAAAGAATGTAAGACTTTGCTTGAAAAGAATGTTGATGCGGTATTGACCAACGGTTTCGAAAACGATTTCGTCCCTGCTCAAGGTAAGGCCTTCAATGATGCTCGCAAGAAAGCACGTAAGGTAATGTTGAATGTGGCCAACAATCTGCTGGGTACTAATTTGACGGACGATACCATCATTATCAGCACAGGTGGGCGCTATGAGTTTAAGAACAAAGGTATAGATATGTTTGTCGATGCGCTGAACCGTTTGCGCCTTGATGACTCGCTGAAGAAAGATGTGCTAGTCTTCATTAATGTACCTGCTTGGGTGAAAGGTCCGAGAATAGACTTGCAGAAACGGCTTGAGGGTAAACAGAAGCACTCCATCCCATGTGGTGACTCACGTATAACACACGATTTGCACAATCAGGAGCAGGATATGGTGCTCAATCAGATGAACTGGTTGGATATGCACAACAGAGAGTCAGAACATGTGAAGGTGGTATTCGTTCCTTGCTATCTAGATGGTAAGGACGGTATCTTCAATATGCATTATTATGATTTGTTGATAGGAAACGATCTATGTGTCTATCCTTCATATTATGAACCTTGGGGATATACGCCCACAGAAAGCGTTGCGTTTCACGTTCCTTGTATTACGACTGATCTTGCTGGCTTTGGCCTTTGGGTGAACAATCTGAAGGGTGGCTATAGCGAATTGCAGGATGGTGTGAAGGTCATCCATCGCACGGATGGAAACTTTGTGGATGCTTCAGAAGCATTGAAAGCAGCTATTCTGAATTTCTCTAAAGCAGATAGCAAGCAGATTGCCCAGATGCGCCAGAATGCAGGTAAGATTGCAGAAAAAGCACTTTGGGTACATTTTATTGAGAATTACTTTAACGCATATAATATTGCTCTAAATAATAGAAATAAAAGATTGAAATTATGAAAATCAAAGCAAGCAATGCAAACACTCCTAACTGGAGAGACATCACGGTTAACACTACATTACCTGAGGCTTTGAAGCCACTTGATGAGATAGCTCATAATATGTGGTGGTCATGGAGCCACGAAGCAAAAGAGCTGTATAAGGCTATGGACGAACAACTATGGCATGATGTTGTTCAGAACCCTGTTTTGATGTTATCACGCATCAGTTACAAGAAATTAGAAACATTGGCGCAGGACAAGAAGTTTTTGGCGCAGATGAATGCGGTATACAAGGAATTCCGTGCATATATGGATGTAGAACCAGACAAGAATCGCCCTTCAGTGGCTTACCTCTGTATGGAATACGGTTTGAGTCATGTTTTGAAGATTTACTCAGGTGGTCTTGGTATTCTTGCTGGTGACTATATCAAGGAAGCATCAGACTCAAACGTGCGTATGACGGCAGTCGGGTTCCTATATCGTTTTGGCTACTTCACACAGACCCTCTCAATGGATGGTCAGCAGGTAGCAAACTATGAGGCTCAGAATTTTGCACAGTTGCCAATCGTTCGTCAGATGGACGAGAATGGTGAACCAATGGTGATTGATGTACCTTATAATAATTATACTGTTCACGCCTTTGTGTGGAGAGTAAATGTTGGTCGCGTAAGCCTCTACTTACTTGATACAGACAACGAGATGAACAGTGAGTACGATCGTTCTATCACCCACTCTCTCTATGGTGGCGATTGGGAAAACCGTATCAAGCAGGAAATTCTTTTGGGTATTGGTGGTGTACTTACGCTGAAAAAGTTGGGTATTAATCCTGACATCTATCACTGCAACGAAGGTCATGCGGCCCTTTGCAATGTACAGCGTCTGGTAGATTACGTGAAAGATGGATTCCGTTTCAACGAAGCACTTGAGATTGTTCGTACTTCATCACTCTATACGGTTCATACACCAGTACCAGCTGGTCACGATTACTTCGATGAAGGACTTTTCGGTAAGTATCTATCGAACTATCCTGAGCAGCTAGGTATCTCATGGGATGACTTCGTAGGAATGGGACGTGTGAACCCTGAGGATCACTCTGAACGTTTCTGTATGTCTACATTTGCTTGCAACACCTGCTCATGGGTCAATGGCGTAAGTTGGTTGCATGGAAAAGTATCAAAGGATATGTTCTCTGGCATTTGGAAGGGTTACTTCCCAGAGGAACTTGACAATGTAGGTTATGTAACCAATGGTGTTCACTTCCCAACTTGGAGTGCTACAGAATGGAAGGATCTCTATGCGAAGTATCTTCCAAAGGCTTATTATCACGACCAGAGCAATGCCAAGCTTTGGGAGTCTATTTACAAGGTGCCAGATGAAGAGATATGGGCAACACGTCAAATAATGAAGGTGAAGCTGTTCGATTATATCAAGGCTCAGTTCCGTGAGGACTGGTTGAAGCATCAGGGCGATCCTTCACGTATTGTATCTATCCTTGAGAAGATCAATCCAAATGCTTTGACAATTGGTTTTGCACGTCGTTTTGCTACTTATAAGCGTGCTCACTTGCTTTTCTCAGACCTTGACCGTTTGTCTAAGATTGTGAACAACCCAGAACGTCCAATCCAGTTCCTCTTTGCAGGAAAGGCTCACCCAGCAGATGGTGGCGGA
>CADBSN010000304.1 GCA_902797255.1 uncultured Bacteroidales bacterium
ACGATATACTCCCACGCCCAACTGATGGCTTCCTTCTTGAAATAGTCGCCAAACGACCAGTTGCCCAACATCTCGAACATGGTGTGGTGATAAGTGTCGTGTCCCACCTCTTCAAGATCGTTGTGTTTGCCGCTCACACGCAGACATTTCTGTGAGTCAGCCATGCGGCGACACTTGGGTTGTACGTTACCAAGGATAATGTCCTTAAACTGATTCATACCTGCATTGGTAAACATCAGTGTGGGGTCGTCCTTCACTACCATAGGAGCAGAAGGTACAATCAAGTGCTCCTTTGACTCAAAAAACTTCTTATACGATTCACGTATTTCTTTTGCTGTCATCATTATATTTACGATTTGACAATTGACTATTTAACTATTGACATATTTGGGTGCAAAGTTACAAAATATTTACCATTTAACTATTTACCATTTACGATTATTTCATTTTTGCATTATTTAATTTTCCTATTTTTACATTTTTCATTATCTTTGCAACATGAAACTGTCTATCATCATACCTGTTTATAAAGTGGCCAACACACTCTGCCGATGTGTCGACAGCATCATTTCGCAGTCGTTTTCCGATTGGGAACTGATATTGGTAGATGATGGTTCACCCGACAGTTGTGGAGCCATTTGCAATGAGTATGCGGAGAAAGACAGTCGCATCAAGGTGATTCACAAAGATAATGGTGGGTTGAGCGATGCTCGCAATGCAGGACTCAAGATAGCAGAAGGTGAGTATGTGACATTTGTTGACAGCGATGACTACATTCGTCAGGACACCTATGAACTGGTGATGAAAGCGGCAGCAGATAATGACGATGTGGAACTCATAGAATTCCCTGTCGTGGTACATGTAGGACATGCCAGTCAGCACGAACTACGATTCGAGGATGCCATCTATTCCGATTCTCGCACTTATTGGCTTGATGGGAAAGCCTACGCACATTCATACGCATGGAATAAGGTGTATCGCAGCTACCTATTTAATAATGTGGAATTTCCAAAAGGCTATAAGTTTGAGGACGTATGGGCCTTACCTCTCATATTACAGCATGAGCCTATTGTGATGACCATATCTCAAGGGCTGTATTATTATTGCTGGAACACAGGGGGTATTACTGTAAACGCATCAGGCAAGGATCTGTTGCAGTTGTTGGAAGCTCATCTTAACGCCTCAGAATTACTACATATCCCACTGGAGAGCGATGTCGCTAGTTCGTGGTATCTACATGTATTGAACATACAACTCGATGTATGTAAGTTGAACCACACACAACCGATTATTCCTAGTCGCAAACTTCCGCTATCTGTAGCCACTACAGTTCATGAGCGAATCAAAATCATTATTCTCAACACCCTCGGCATTCGTGCCCTGTGTAAACTAAAACAGCTTCTATGAACAGCATAACAATCAGTTTCATCATACCTTATTATAATTTGCCGCCAACGATGCTCAAGGAGTGTATCGAAAGCATCTTAGCACTTCCGCTACAAGCGGATGAGCGAGAGATTATCGTGGTGGATGATGGTTCTGATTGTAGTGCAGAAACAGAACTGAAGACCTACGCAGACTATATCCGCTATATCAGAAAGGAGAATGAGGGAGTGAGTGTGGCACGAAATGTAGGTTTACAAGCAGCAAAGGGCAGCTTTATCCAGTTCGTGGATGCTGACGACAAACTGATAAAAGAACCTTACTCTCATTGCATTGAGCTCCTACGAAACCACCCTGTAGACATGCTTATGTTTGACTTTACAACCACCTCAACGCCTGTTTCAAGTTATACAGATGAAGGTCCAATGAGTGGCACAAGGGTTATGAGCAGTCGCAATATTCATGGTTCGACTTGGGGGTACATTTTTCGCAAAGCAATAAGCAAGGATTGCCAATTCACCCAAGGTGTCAGCTATGGAGAAGATGAGGAGTTTACTGCACGGTTGCTCCTCCAAGCAGCATCAATACTGACGACTGATGCCAAAGCCTATTTCTATCGGCAACATGAGCGTTCTGCCACCCAACAAACAGACAAGAGCAGCAAACGACTTACTGACACACGAGCTGTCATCTCACGACTACATCATCTTGCTGAGACACTTGCTGGCGACAAACAGGATGCCCTTCAGCGCCGTGTGGCTCAACTCACGATGGATTACATCTATAACGTGATTAGGCTGACTAAATCCAAGACCATCCTAGACGATAAGTTGGAAGACCTGCGGAGCGAACAACTCTTCCCTCTGCCTGACAAAGACTACACACCCAAGTATACTTGGTTCCGCCGTATGACAAATCTCACGTTAGGACGTAGGTTCTTACTATTGATGATACCCTTAATGACAAAAGAACGATGAAGATACTGCTCGTAGGAGAATATAGCAATGTACACGCCACGCTAGCAGAAGGATTGCGAGAGTTGGGGCATAAGGTGACGGTCATCTCAAACGGTGACTTCTGGAAGGACTATCCTCGTGATATTGATGTGTCACGACGCGTAGGCAAGGTGGGAGGTATTTCCTTGATGTTCCGACTATGGAAACTGCTGCCTAAGATGCGAGGGTATGACGTGGTTCAACTCATCAATCCGATGTTCTTTGAACTGAAAGCTGAGCGACTTTTCTTCTTCTATGATTACCTACGGAAGCACAACAAGAAGGTGTTTCTGGGCGCATTTGGAATGGATTGGTTCTGGGTGTATACTTGTAGCGTCAGAAAGCCGCTTCGATACAGCGACTTTAACTTCGGCAATAAATTACGTACTGATCCCGAATCGCTGAAGGAGCAAAAGGACTGGATAGGGACTACGAAGGAACGACTCAACAAGCATATTGCAAACACATGTGACGGCATCATCACAGGCCTTTACGAATATTGGGCTTGCTATCATCCTGCCCTTCCTCAGAAGACAACATTTATTCCATTTCCTATACGTTGTCCGGAAAAAGTCTCCATTTCATCGGATATTCCCAAGAAAGTTCGCATCTTCATTGGCATCAACAAGAGTCGTTCTGTCTATAAAGGAACAGACATCATGCTGAGAGCTGCTGAAGATGTGCTGGCAAAATATCCAGACAAGATGGAACTGTTCAAAGCAGAATCGGTTCCTTTTGCACAATATCAGCAGATGATGAACGGAAGTGATGCCATCCTTGACCAGCTCTATGCCTACACACCATCGATGAATCCGCTACTAGCGATGTCGAAAGGTATCATTTGTATTGGTGGAGGCGAGCCTGAAAACTACAAAATCATTAACGAAACTGAGCTACGACCCATCATCAACGTAGAACCGACCTACGAAAGCGTATACAAAGAGGTGGAACAACTGGTGCTCCACCCCGAACGTATTCCTGAGCTGAAACGACAAAGTGTCGAGTATGTCAGGAAGCATCATGACTACGTGAAAGTTGCCCGTCAGTATATCGCCTATTGGGAGTCAAGGGGTAACTAATCTCAGTCGTTTTATGCCTGCTGCTTAATAAACCTTGAAGCCGATAATCTTACGAACCTCACGCAAGGTCGCACTTGCACTCTCGCGCGCTTTTTCAGCACCCATACGTGCTATCTTGTCCAACTTGTCCTGATCAGATGAGATTTCCAGAATGCGTTCACGAATAGGAGCCAAAGTGTTGACAAGGTCTTCGGCAAGCTGCTTCTTCATGTCGCCATAACGGATGGAACAATCGTTCCATTTCTCATTGAAATAGTCGTAGGTGTCCTTTGAGGACGCAATCTCCATCAATGTAAAGAGGTTCTGGATTACTTCCGGTTTCTCGCTATTAGGAGCCTCTGGGCCGTTATCGGTTACAGCTCTCATCACTTTCTTTCGAATAGACTTCTCGTCTTCATAGAGATAGATGCAGTTGCCATTGCTCTTACCCATTTTGCCAGAACCGTCCAATCCTGGGATTTTGATGGCGTGATCACCAAAGTAGAAGTTCTGTGGTTCTGGGAAGAACTCCACACCATATATATTATTAAAGCGACGGGCACACTTACGAGCCATCTCCATATTCTGCTCCTGATCCTTACCAACAGGAACCTTAGCCGCACGATGTTGAAGGATATCAGCTGCCATCAAAGTAGGATAAGTCAACAGACCCGCATTCACGTTGTCAGGCTGCTGGCGTGCTTTCTCTTTGAAAGTCGTCACTCGTTCCAACTCTCCAAGATAGCAGTTCATATTGAAATAGAGATAGAGCTCGATGGTCTCAGGCACATCGCTCTGAATATAAATCGTAGCCTTCTCTGGGTCGATACCACATGCCAGATACTCTGCAAGAATGGTGCGAGCACTGCGCTGAATGTCTTCAGGCTTGGGATGTGTGGTAAGTGAGTGCCAGTCGGCTATAAAGAAATAACAATTGTACTCCTCTTGCATCTTCACGAAGCTACGAGCAGCTCCGTAGTAGTTTCCTAGATGTAGGTTGCCCGTAGGGCGCATTCCACTTAATACTGTTTCCATTTTATGTTTGTTTTTATTGAATAATTCTCATTGGGTCTATTAGGCGAATTGGGCCTATATGACTATATCCCAACATTGAACCCAAGGGGGTCCATTGTCTTGTAAGCATCACGCATTTCCTGTTCCACATTGGTGTACTCTCCATTCACATTCTTCAGTTCGTCTGGTGCCAGTTGCAGGCCTTCTTCCACAATCTTTGCTGCCTCATCTTTCTTTCCTTCTGCCATCAGGATGGCACCTAATCGGATATATGCCTTCGTGATATAAGGATTGAGTTCCTTCACTTTTATATAGTACTTCTTTGCCTCTTCTGGTTTCTGCAAGGCCTCACAGCACTCTCCTTTCAGCATCAGATATTCATCATTCTCTTCGTCGAGTGGCAAAACCACATCGATGTCAGCCTCAGCCTCTGAGAATTGCTGCATTTCCATGAGGAGTTGTGCCCTCAGGTAATATGCTTCAGCATAGGGAGCTTCCTGTTGTTTGGAGATGGCCAACGTACACTGTGCGACAGCATTAATCATATCACCCTTGGCCTTGTACATCTTTGCCATCAGATAATGTGTTGCTGCAAATGAATCATCAACCTGCAATGCTGTGTTGCAAAGCGTTTCCATAGGTTCGTACTGCTCCATTTGGTAATACAACTCTGCCAAAGCAATCAACACATGCATATCATCAGGAGTTTTCTCACGCACCTTCTCCAACTGCTCAGCTGCGGCTTCCAGATTGTCCATACTCATCAACGCATTGGCATAGATCATGCGTGTTTCCGTATCGTCCTGCAATTCGAGAGCTCGCTTATAGCACTCAAGGGCATAATCCATCTTACCTATACGCTGAGCTTGAATGCCATCGTACTTAAACACATCGAACTGGTTCTTTACCTTCTGTTCCTGTTTTTCCTCTTCTGATTCTTCTTTACCTGTGAATAGCGTCTTGAAAAATCCCATATTCTATTTGTTTATTAATTCCTTTTTATCTTATTCCCTTTCACCACGACTTTCTCCTCTGCTATCATCCATTTCACAGTGGCACGAATATCTTCCTCATTGCTCGAGATGGCCAAGAGGTCGGCCATCGTATGCCATTCGCCATCTGACAGCACTTCATCAATCTGTTGCGAAACCTGCATCTTCAACAGCTCCTGCTTCGGCAGTTTCTTCTTGCGAAGACACACATCACACCCACCACATTCCTCTGCCTTTACTTCTCCGAAATAGGATAGCAGCATCTTACTGCGACATTTATTGTCCTCTGAAGCATAACGTATCATCTCCTCAATTCTTCGTTCAAAATCAGCCTTGCGATCGTCGTACACGAAGGGAGGCAGTCCTATTTCTTCCTTATCCACTCGTCCTATGCGGAACATCACCGTTGGTGTATTACGGCGTGGGATATAATCGATGATGCGACGTTGGTTCAAGTCCTTCAGCACCCTGTAGACCATCTCTACGTCCATCCCTGTGAGGTGCGACAGATAGTTCTCGTCAACATACTCGAAGTCGGCAAACAGACCTGTGTAGTTCCTCAGAAGTGCATGTATCAGCATATCGATATGCTTTTCTTTGCTGTTAAGCAGGTAGAGCTCTTCTTTGTGTAGGATGATATGCACCCTCGACTTGAAGTCGTTCTCTTCCGCATAGTCAATATACCCAGCATTGTTCAGCAGTCGGAGAGCGCTGTTGGCTGTATTGGCGAAATGGCGGAAATACTTACAGAACTTCTCCAAACTGAAGTCAAAGGTCCGTCCACATCCTTCGCCTGTACCCACTTGCAGAAAATGGCACACATCCTCATAGGTCTGGCGGATGTACTCTGGGTCAGGATAGGTTTCACTGACGCGTCTGCGCAAGGTGGAATCATCCAATCGGTTATAGAGCAACACAGCGTATGCCTTCTCGCCGTCTCGTCCTGCGCGTCCTGCTTCTTGGAAATACGACTCGATGGAATCGGGCACATTATAGTGTATCACCAATCGCACATCGGCCTTGTCGATTCCCATTCCGAAGGCATTGGTAGCCACCATCACCCGATTTCTACCCTTCGCCCAGTTGATGTGTCGCAAGTCTTTCTCTGCATCCGTCAACCCAGCATGATAGTTGTCAGCCGTAATGCCGTTTGCAATCAGGTACTTCGCCAATTCGCTTGTCAGCCTTCGACTACGCGTATAGACAATCGCACTTCCTTGTGGCATCTTTTGAAGGATGCTCAAGGTTTCAGCGGTCTTGTCTGCTGTCTGGCGCACAATATAAGCCAGATTCTTACGCTCAAAACTCATTGAGAACACATTGTGTTCCTGAAATTCCAACTTATCCTGGATGTCATCCACCACCTTAGGTGTAGCTGTAGCGGTCAAAGCCAGCACAGGCACATGATAGGGGATGAGATGGCGCACTTCTACAATTCGTAGGTACGACGGGCGGAAGTCATATCCCCACTGGGACACACAATGGGCCTCGTCGACCGTTATCATACAGATTTTCGGAATGTGGGCGAGTTTCTGTCTGAACAGTTCAGAACCCAGTCGCTCAGGGGAGATGTAGAGAAACTTATAATTGCCGTAGATACAATTGTCGTAAGCTCGACTGATATCGTCACGCATCATGCCAGAGTACACAGCTTCTGCCTTGATGCCATTCATTCGCAGGCGGCTCACCTGGTCCTTCATCAGCGAAATCAATGGGGTCACCACGATATTCAGCCCGTCCATCGCCAATGTGGGCACTTGGAAACAGATTGATTTACCTCCACCTGTCGGCATCAATCCCAATGTGTCCTTACCCTGTGCGATGCTTTCGATGATGTCTTCCTGAATGCCTCGAAACGAATCGAACCCCCAATGTTCCCTCAACAGCTCCCTAAAGGTCATCACTCACCTCCCTTATCACTCCTGATATCTTCAATCTGCAGTTGCACTTCTCCGTGCTTATGTGTATTCTCTTCTATCGTGTAAACGATATCAAACGATCCTTTCGTTTTGATGTAACGAGCCTCTGAACTTTGTCCAAACGCGATGCCGTTCATCACGTTGCTCGACTTGCTATCGACCAACTCCAGCTTGATATGCTCCTGTTCACGCCCTACCACCTTACTGGTTCCATAGTCATACACCTGACGGGTGCAGAAGATGGGTTTGGGGTTCTCTGGACCAAACGGACGGAATTTCTTCAGATCAGAGAAGAACTTATGGGTTATCTCTTTGAAGTTGATGAGTGCATCTACCTCAAGTGTAGGCTTGATATGCTCTGGGTTAATGTTTTCTGTCACATAAGCCAGGAAGCGACGTTTGAACTCTTCCAGATTCTCCTCCTTGAGCGAAAGACCAGCAGCATAGGTGTGTCCACCAAAGTTGATGAGCAGATCCCTGCAACTCTCAATGGCTGCATAGACATCGAATCCTGCCACACTACGAGCAGAACCCACGATTTCATCGCCTGCTTTTGTCAGCACCACAGCCGGACGATAGTAGATCTCTGTCAGACGTGAGGCCACGATGCCTATCAGTCCCTTGTGCCAGTCCTCGTTGTAGATGACAATCGCACTCTCGTCCTCGTTGTTGCTGATGTCATTCACCAGATTGCTGGCCTCGACAGTCATCCGCTTGTCGAGTTCCTTGCGCTCTTCGTTGTATTGGTCAATCTGTTCTGCTATCTTCTTCGCAGCTTCTGGGTCGTGTTCTATCAAGAGCGATACCGACTCCTTACCGTTCTGCATTCGTCCTGATGCGTTGATACGCGGACCTATCTTGAAGATAAGGTCTGACATCACCACATCTCTGCCTGTCAACCCACAAATGTCCAGAATTGCTTTCAGTCCTGTACTGGGTTTCGTGTTCAGCTGACGCAAGCCGTGATAGGCTAGAATGCGGTTCTCACCAATGATTGGCACGATATCGGCGGCGATACTTACAACAACAAGGTCCAGCAATGGCAACAGGGTATTAAATGCGATACCGTTGCTCAAAGCAAATGCCTGAACCAGTTTAAAACCTACGCCACAACCTGATAGGTTCTTATCCGGATACGTGGCGTCTTTACGTTTGGCGTTTAGAATGGCTACGGCTGGCGGCAACACCTCATCTGGCACATGATGGTCACAGATGATGAAGTCAATACCTTTCGACTTCGCGTATGCGATTTCCTCAACAGCCTTGATGCCGCAGTCGAGGATGATGACCAGTTTCACACCAGTCTCATACGCATAGTCAACCCCCTGCTTCGACACACCGTATCCCTCATCATTTCTGTCAGGGATGTAGTAGTCGAGGTTCGAATAGTATTGCTGCAAAAACCGATAGACCAATGCAACCGCTGTACACCCGTCTACGTCATAGTCACCATAGATCAAGATGCGTTCCTTCCTGCCCATTGCTTCGTTCAGACGCTCCACAGCTAAGTCCATATCCGTCATCAGGAATGGGTCGTGAAGGTCGTGCAATTGGGGTCGGAAGAACTTACGCGCCTCGTCCTCTGTGGCTATGCCTCGTTTGAGCAGCAGGCGACACAAGATAGGGCTGATATTCAGTCTACCAGCCAGCTCTTGCGCCGCTTCCTCTTCTTGAGGTGTTGAGGGTTTGTAGTTCCATTGATAATTCATCTATATTTTGTATTTTAGTCGGCTTATTCAGGGGGCTTTTCAGCCTTGCTTCGGCTAAGGGTTAAGGTCCTTTTGCCTTCGCCATTTTCTGTCCGTAGGACATGTAATGCCGCAATTCGGCATTCAAAGTTAAGAAAAAAATCTCATACCAAAGGTATCATCTGTCAGTTTTCCGATGAAATGCTCGCTTTTTCTTTCAAAAAGTAACAAATTGTCACAAAAAAACGCCTTACATTTTGCAATGTAAGGCACTCTTTAACTATGTAGGAAATCACAGTTCGCTGTCGCTTCGACTGAAGGTGTCACCCCTTGTCACATCGCCTGTCTGCAAACCTAATTTGAACCAACGCATGCGTTGAGCAGAGGTTCCGTGTGTGAATTCTTCAGACACCACAACTCCCCTTGCTTTCTTCTGCAGATAGTCGTCGCCTATGACCTGTGCACACTTGATGGCTTCCTCGATATCGCCATCGTCCAATGAGTTGAACATCTTATTGTCATAATGTGCCCAAACTCCTGCATAGAAGTCGGCAAGCAACTCAAGACGCACAGACACTTTGTTGGCCTCTTCCTTGCTGAGTTTTGCCATCTGTTGATGTGCCTTACCCAATGTTCCATTGAGGTATTCCACATG
>CADBSN010000305.1 GCA_902797255.1 uncultured Bacteroidales bacterium
CATTCCGTAGGCATCCTGACTCAGTCCTTTCTTACGCACAAAGTCGCTCTTCTTCACCGTCTTGCCGTTCGTGTCCACGTAGTTGGCCAATCCGAACTTCTTCAGTTTGTTCTGGTAACGGAACTCGTTGTAGTAGCCGTAGCCGTGTGTGTAGTGAATGGATGCGCTGGTGCTCCAGTTGTCGTTGATTTGCCAAGCGAGCGAGAACAGGTGGTGGTTCTGCCAGAAGTTGTCGGTCGACTTGTTCCACAGGGTTCCGTCGCTCATCTGATAGCGACTGATTTCCCAACCTCCGTTCCAGTCGGGTTCGAAGTGCTCATACAGGCTGTTGAATCGTCCGAGCCCTGCCTCGTACATGTCTTTGTAAGTCTTGATGCCGTCGTAGGCATTCATGCTGTAGTCGTCGTTTCCTGCGGTCACACCGTTCCAAGCCTGTCCGGTCTTCTCGAAGTTGCCGAACAATTTATAGCGTACAATCAGGTTCTCGTCGTCGCTGAAATACATCGCTCCACCATAGTAGCTGCCGCTATAGCCGCTCGTACCGCTGATATATCCGTCGGTCTGGGTCTGATGGTAGGCCCCGTCGACAACCAGATGGTTCCACAGCATACCCGTAGAGAACGAACCACCCAGATTGATGGTGTGGTAGCTGCCCGACGAAGCACTTATCTCTGCTGTCGGTATGAGCGAAGGTGTCTTGGAATAGAGCATGATGGTTCCACCGAATGCGCCGTCGCCGTTCGTCGACGAACCTACACCACGTTGTATCTGAGCGCTACCCATCATGCTGCCATACGAGTTCATATTGGCCCAGAACACACACTGGTCTTCTGGCGAGTTGAGCGCCACACCGTCGAGGGTGACGTTGATGCGGCTTCCGCCTGCACCACGAATGCGCATATATGTCGTACCTGTACCCAGTCCGTTCTCTCCCCACGCCAGTACGCCAGGCGTGCGTGCCAGAAGCAACGGCAGTTCGCGTCCCGTTGTCGAGAAAGCCTGAAGCTGTCGCCCCTGTATGTTCGACACAGCAAACGGAGCGTCTTTCTTCACTTTCACACCTACAATCACAATCTCATTGATTTCCTCAACCTTTGTAGTGTCGGGTTCGACCGTTGAGGCCCAACAGCCCATGATGCCTGTCATCATGAAGGCTGCAACAAACATTTTTCTCATAAAGCTTATTAACTAAAGATTAAACAAAACAAGGGGGAAACCTATCTAATCGTCCCTACGGCAGCATTATCTGCATCAGGTCTATGGGTATGATCTCAGCCGACCATGACGGTCAGCACCCCTTTAGTTAATTTTCAGGCTGCAAAGGTAGTAAATAATTGACAATTGACAATTGACAATTGATAATTATTTTGAATACTACGCCTCGAAAAATCAAATTAATTTGTTTTTTGCTCGGCTTAATCGCATTTTTTCAAGTCAGTTTAAAGAGTTCAAAGTTCAAGGTTCAAGGTTCAAAGTTCAAAAGTTCAAGGACAATAAACCGTAAACAGTAAACTTTACACTATCAACTCTCATCTCCTCCCCAGTTCTCTTCTTTAGTCTCGTGCCAGTCTTTCACGCTAGCACTTTGCAGTCTTGCCTGTGTAAACGTCTTTGAAGGTTTTGCCTCCGTCGGTACTCCACTTCACGATGACATTCATCACTTTTCCTTTGTTTAAGTAGAAACGGAAATCGTAGATGAGACCGTCATCGAATCCGATATCAGGGTTGTGGGCATAGATAAAAATGAGGTTGCCCTTATCGTCGTACAGATACTCCTCGTAGAACTCACGAGCTGCGAAGTTATATTTGGTCTGGGCATAACAGATGTGGTGATTGGGGTAGATTGCATATTCATCATCCTCGTCATCACCCCAATAGAGCAGTACATCCTCGAAGTGAGGGCCTGTGGCCGGCAGGTTCTGCTTCAAACGCAGTTGGCAATATTCTGCAGGGATACCGTCCTCCTGCATCATATCAGCCAGCGTGCTCTTTATGCCGTTATATCTTTCCCTGATACTCTCTACGGTTGTCTGTGCGTTGACGCTGAGCATCATGCAGCAAAGCAACCCAATCGTTAAGGTAATCCTTTTCATTGATTCCAAATCTTTATTTTGGGTACAAAAATAGTAAATAAAAGTGAAAAATGAAAAAAAAGTCAAAAAATGGTAAATGGTAAATCGTTAAATGGTAAATATTTTGTATCTTTGCAGTCGATTTCGAAAAATCGGGATGTAGCGCAGTTGGTTAGCGTACACGTCTGGGGGGCGTGTGGTCGTCAGTTCGAGTCTGATCATCCCGACAACTGACAATAACAAACGGGGTTCACAAAGCGTGACCCCGTCTGTTTTTTATATGAGTGTTAAGAATTACTTAACCAATACTTTTTTGCCACCGATAATGTTGAAGCCCTTTGTTGGAGCAGCGAGCTTCTGACCAGTGAGGTTGAAGATTTCAGCCTTCACAGGAGCAGCCTTTGTGCTGTTGATAGCTGTTGCTGTATTCTTTGTGAGAAGCAGATACCATACTGTTCCCTTGTTGCTGTTGTCCCAAGGTAAGCAGATGCAGTTCAGGTTCTTCTTGTCAAACTGTGTCAAGTCGACTTCGATAATACCATTCTCATCAGCCTGAACATCCTTAAATACGTACTTTCCTTCGTCTTCTGCTGCATAGTCGCCTGCATTCTGCTGAGCAGCTACCTCATGGTTCATATAGAGTACAAGTTTGAGGTTTGGAGAAGTCACGATAGTCAATTTGCTGTATTCAGAGAGATCTGCAATTACTTCCTGATTTCTCTGGCCTACAACAACATCACCGTTTCCAAGTTGGATTGGATGACTGTCAGTACCGAGGCCAATTCTTGGCTGAAGGCTTGAGAATGCTTCTGTGAAGTCAACAAAGTCACCGGCAGGCTTTCCTGGGTCTTCTTCGTAAACAATATCAGGAATATCAACTTTCTCGTTCTCTGGATAGGTCTCCAAATAAACACTCTTGATGATAGCC
>CADBSN010000306.1 GCA_902797255.1 uncultured Bacteroidales bacterium
ACGAAGTGATAACTTCAATAACTTCGAGCGTAGCGATAACTTCAATAAGAACATGGTCAATAGTTAAATAGTAAATGGAAAGACTCAAGCACGAATGTGGTGTGGCGATGATTCGCCTGCTTAAGCCGCTCAACTACTATCAAGAGAAGTACGGAACATCTTCCTATGCTCTTAACAAACTTTATCTCCTCATGGAGAAACAGCATAACCGCGGACAGGAAGGTGCTGGTATTGCATGCACCAATCTTGATGCCAAACCTGGTGAGGAATATATGTTTCGTGAGCGAGCTATTGGTAAGGATGCCATCACGGAAATTTTCGGAGCAATCGATACTGATGCCTGGAATGAGGCTCAGATACTGATGGGTCACTTACGTTACTCCACAACAGGAAAGAGCGGTATCGCCCATGTTCATCCTTTCATGCGTCGCAACAACTGGCGGGCAAAGAATCTGTGCCTTTGTGGTAACTTCAACCTCACGAATGTCGATGAGGTGTTTAACGAAATAACAGCAGAGGGACAGCATCCGCGTATCTACAATGATACCTATATCATGCTCGAGTTGATGGGGCACCGTCTCGATCGTGAGAGCGAGCGTATTTATAACATCGCAAAACTACAAGGGCTTGAGGGTACAGACCTGACTCGCTACATCGAGGACAATATCGATATTACCAACATTCTACGCACCTCAACTCCGCTATTCGATGGCGGATACGTGTTGTGTGGGTTCACGGGCAGCGGTGAGATGTTCTCTATGCGTGACCCTTGGGCCATCCGTCCAGCTTTCTGGTATCGTAACGATGAGGTGCTTGTTGTCGCTTCCGAACGTCCTGTCATCCAAACGACTTTTGATGTGGAGACTGACCTCATTCACGAGTTGCTTCCAGGTCAGGCGTTGACTGTCCGTAAGAACGGAAACGTGGCCCTAACCCAAATTCTTCAACCTCGTGGTAATCATGCTTGCTCTTTTGAGCGTATCTACTTCAGTCGAGGTTCTGATCGTGACATCTATCGCGAACGCAAGGCTCTTGGTGAACAGCTTACTCCTCAGATAGAGCGTGCTGTCGGTGGCGACCTTGAACACACCGTCTTCAGCTATGTGCCCAATACTGCTGAAGTTGCTTTTTACGGTATGACCGATGGTTTCAAGAAACAGTTGAACGAACAGAAAGTGGAACAACTGTTCCGACTCACGCAGGATCACCATCCCAGTCGGGAGGAACTACGTGCAATTCTTCATAACTACATCCGTAGCGAGAAAGTGGCGCTCAAGGACATCAAACTACGTACATTTATTACCGAAGGGAACCAACGCAACGATCTTGCTGCTCACGTCTATGATATCACCTACGGGTCGCTAGAACCCCAGGTTGACAACCTCGTCATCATCGACGATAGTATTGTACGAGGTACCACGCTACGTGAGAGCATCATCCGTATTTTGGATCGTTTGCATCCCAAAAAGATGGTGATTGTCAGTTCCTGTCCTCAAGTACGTTATCCTGATTATTACGGTATCGATATGTCTCACCTTGAAGAGTTTATTGCATTCCGTGCTGCTGTTGCTCTTCATATTGAACGTGGAAATTGGCAAACCCTCCACGATATTTATTGCAAATGTATTGAGCAGCAATCGTTGCCAGCTGAACAGATGCACAACTATGTGAAGGACATTTATGCTTTCACCACTGAGGAGATTTCCAATAAGATGCTGGAACTTCTCCGTCCTGAAGATGTCACTACTCCCATACAGCTTGTGTTCCAGTCGCTTGAAGGACTTCATCGAGCATGTCCTCATCATCCTGGTGATTGGTATTTCAGTGGAGACTATCCTACACCAGGTGGAGTAAGGTTGGTCAATCAGGCGTATATTAATTGGTACGAACAAATAGAGAATGGCCAAATATCAAATAAATAGTAAATGGGTAAATGGTTAAATAGTAAATAAGATTATGGAAACAAAATATATCTTTGTTACGGGTGGTGTGGTTTCCTCACTTGGCAAGGGCATTATCTCTGCTAGTATCGGAAAACTGCTGCAAGCACGTGGCTACAAGGTTACGATTCAGAAATTCGACCCCTACATTAACATCGATCCTGGGACGTTGAATCCCTACGAGCATGGAGAGTGCTATGTGACAGCCGATGGTATGGAGACAGATTTGGATCTCGGCCATTATGAACGGTTTACTGACATCCAGACTACACGTAACAACTCCGTCACTACCGGACGCATCTATCAGGCTGTAATTGAGAAGGAGCGGCGTGGCGACTATCTAGGTAAGACTATTCAAGTGGTACCGCATATCACCGACGAAATTAAGCGGAGAATAAAAGAGAATGCCGCCCATGAACACTTCGACTTCGTCATATCAGAGATTGGTGGCACTATTGGTGACATCGAGAGTGCTCCATTTATGGAGGCTATCCGTCAGTTGAAGTGGGAAATGGGACGCAATGCGGTGAGCATTCATCTCACATTCGTTCCATATCTGCGTGCTGCAGGAGAATTCAAAACCAAACCCACCCAGCACAGCGTGAAAGAATTGCAATCGATGGGTATTCAGCCCGATATCCTTATTCTGCGCACAGAGCATCATTTGGAAGAGGGTATCTTGCACAAAGTGGCTTCGTTCTGTAATGTGGAACCTGAGTGCGTGGTGCAGAGTGAGGATATGCCTAGCATATACGAGGTTCCGGTGAATATGCAACGGCAGGGACTTGATATCGCCATCTTACGGAAATTAGGGTCACCGCTGCAACCCGACGAATCTGTTCCTGGTCTGGTTTCGTGGTATCATTTCCTACATCTTCAACAGGAAGCAAAGGAAGAAGTGCATATCGGTCTTGTAGGAAAATATGATCTGCAGGATGCCTACAAGAGTATTCGCGAGAGTCTTAGTCTGGCCTCTATCTACAGTGGACGGAAAGCTAAACTACATTTCATCAATAGCGAGTACATCACCAGTGACAACGTTGCAGAGAAACTCGAAGGTATGGCAGGTATCGTCATCTGTCCGGGATTCGGGCAGCGTGGTATAGAAGGCAAGATTATAGCAGCTGAATATACGCGTAACAACGATATTCCCACTTTTGGTATTTGTCTGGGTATGCAGATGATGGTGATTGAATTTGCTCGCAATGTATTGGGTTACAAGGATGCCAATAGTGCAGAAATGAGAACCACTCTCAAACCCCTCCCTGAAAAGGAGGGGAGTAATCACTTGGTAAACGTGATTGATCTTATGGAAGAACAGAAGTCGATAACGCAAAAGGGTGGAACGATGAGGCTCGGAGCCTACGATTGCGAACTGGTTAAAGGCAGCCGTGTTTATGAGGCTTATACCTCCCTTAATGGAGGGGAGAAAAAAGCCCTCCCCATAGAGGGGGAGCGGGGAGAGGGTCTTATTATTAAGGAGCGACACCGTCATCGCTATGAATTCAATAATGCATATAAAGATGAGTATGAGGCTAAGGGTATGAAGTGCGTGGGCATCAACCCCGCTGCCGACCTAGTGGAAATTGTCGAGGTATCAGAAAAGCGCTGGTACATAGGAACACAGTTCCATCCTGAATATACCTCTACCGTGCTCCATCCACATCCCCTGTTTATGAGTTTCGTCTGTGCGTGTATAGAAAAATGTAAAAATTAAAAAATGAAATAATGTAAAAATAAATGGTAAATGGGAAGCTTTTGGAGAAGCGAGTGCCATCAAACTCGTTTAAATGGCCGAGTCGTGACAAAAGAAAACGAAGTTAAATGATTAAATGGTAAATGAGATGATGAAGAGAGAAGCAAAACTGATATTGGATGATGGCTCGGTATTCTGTGGATGGTCGTTTGGGGCTGAGCAGAATGCTGTTGGTGAGGTTGTGTTCAACACAGCCATGATGGGTTACCCCGAGAGTTTGACTGATCCGAGCTATGCAGGGCAGATACTTGTAACCACTTTCCCATTGATTGGCAACTATGGTGTGCCTGAAACAGGTGGTGAACCGCTACTAAAATATATGGAAAGCGACAAGATTCACGTTAAAGGTCTTGTTGTTGCTGACTATAGCGAACAATACAACCATTGGAATGCGAAAGAGTCGTTAGCATCCTGGCTCGTACGCGAGAAGATTCCTGCCATCTCGGGCATTGATACACGTCGTCTCACCAAACTATTGAGAGAACATGGTGTGATGAAAGGAAGGATTGTCCTAGAAGGTTTAGATAGTCTAGATAATCATAATACTCTAGACTACGGTAGCGTGAACTGGGTTGAGAAAGTGAGCTGTAAGCAAGTAATTCGTTATAACGAAGGTGCAGGCAAGCGTGTTGTATTGGTGGATTGTGGAGTAAAAGCCAATATCATCCGCTGTCTGATTGAACGCGGTGTGGAGGTGATTCGTGTGCCATGGGACTACGACTTCAACCAATTGGAGTTCGACGGTCTCTTTCTCGCTAATGGTCCTGGTGACCCAGAGCAATGTGGTAAGACCGTGGAACATATCCAAACATTTCTCAATAACAAAACGGTCCGTCCATGCATGGGTATCTGTTTAGGGAATCAGTTGCTGGCTCGGGCAGCAGGAGCAAAGACGTACAAACTGAAATACGGTCATCGTAGCCACAACCAACCAGTGCAACGTGTAGGTAGTACCCAGTGTTTCATTACATCACAGAATCATGGTTATGCTGTTGATGCAGAAACCTTGCCTGCTGATTGGGAACCTCTCTTTGTGAATATGAACGATGGTTCGAATGAGGGTATTCGTCATAAAACGAATCCTTGGTTCTCTGCACAGTTTCATCCCGAAGCTTGTTCTGGCCCAACGGATACAGAATGGATGTTTGATGAGTTTGTAAAGAGCCTCGCTTCGCTCGAAAGCGAGATTCTTTCAGGGGAAGAAAAACTTTCAACTCTCAACTCTCAACTTTCAACTATAAAGAAGGTTCTCCTTCTCGGCTCTGGTGCCTTGAAGATTGGTCAGGCAGGCGAGTTCGACTATAGTGGTGCACAAGCATTGAAGGCCCTGAAGGAAGAGGGAGTGAAGTCCATCCTTATCAACCCGAATATCGCAACCGTTCAGACCTCAGAGGGTGTGGCCGATAAGGTCTATTTCCAACCCGTAACACCCGAATTTGTGGAGCGTGTTATCGAGAAAGAACGTCCTGATGGTATCCTTTTGAGTTTTGGTGGGCAGACAGCGTTGAACTGTGGCGTAGAACTATATCAGCGTGGTATATTAGAGAAATATGGTGTAAAGGTGTTGGGTACTCCTGTTCAGGCTATCATCGATACGGAGGATCGCGACCTCTTTGTGAAGCGTCTTGATGAGATAGGAGTGAAGACGATTAAGAGTCATGCTTGTTCTACGGTGGATGAGGTGCGTCAAGCTGCCCACGAATTAGGTTTCCCAGTCATCCTTCGTGCTGCGTACGCTCTCGGTGGACTTGGCTCTGGTTTCTGTGACAACGATAAAGAGCTGAACGCACAGGCAGAGGAAGCCTTTTCGTTCTCACCTCAAGTGTTAGTGGAGAAATCGTTAAAAGGTTGGAAGGAAATAGAGTATGAGGTAGTGCGTGACCGTTATGATAATTGCATTACAGTCTGCAACATGGAGAATTTCGACCCGCTCGGCATCCATACTGGTGAGAGCATTGTGGTTGCGCCTTCACAGACACTTAGCAACAGCGAATACCACAAACTGCGTGCGCTGGCAATTAAGATTATCCGTCACATCGGTATCGTGGGCGAGTGCAACGTTCAGTACGCCCTCGACCCTAACTCAGAAGACTATCGTGTCATCGAGGTCAATGCCCGTCTTTCTCGCTCTTCTGCTTTGGCATCAAAGGCAACGGGCTATCCTTTGGCTTTCGTGGCAGCTAAATTAGGTCTGGGCTACGGTCTCTTCGAACTGAAGAACTCCGTAACGAAGACTACCAGCGCTTTCTTCGAGCCTGCTCTCGACTATGTGGTATGCAAGATTCCACGTTGGGATCTCTCGAAGTTCCACGGAGTGAACCACGAGTTAGGTTCCTCGATGAAAAGTGTGGGCGAGGTGATGGCTGTTGGTCGCACCTTTGAGGAAGCTATCCAGAAGGGCCTACGAATGATTGGTCAGGGCATGCATGGTTTTGTTGACAACAAGGCACAGCATGTCACCGATGTTCCTGGTGCACTCCAGCATGCCACCGACACCCGCATCTTTGTTATCGCTAAAGCCATGTTGATGGGCTATTCGGTGGAGCAGATTCATCAGTTGACAAAGATTGATCGTTGGTTCTTACAGAAGCTCCAGCATATCATCTCCATCAATGACCGATTGAAGGAATACTCGTGTTTGTCTAGGTATTCTGAATACTCCGATTATTCCGAACTTATAGAGTTTCTGGAAAGCCCAGACTTCTTCAATTTGTTTTGTGAGGCAAAGATTTATGGCTTCTCTGACTTCCAGATAGCACGTGCCATCGGATTGGGTGAGGTTGAGCATAACATGGAGAAGGCAAGTCTCACCATCCGTAAATGGCGTAAGGAACTGGGCATCCAACCCAAGGTCAATCAGATTGATACTTTGGCAGCAGAATACCCAGCTCAGACCAACTACCTCTATCTGACGTATCTCTAATAAAGTTAATAGACCCCCTTTGGGAAAATGTAAAAATTTAAAAATGAAATAATGTAAAAATGAAAAGTCAAATGGGAAACTTCGGGAGTCGAGAGTCAAGTGCCAAGGGCCAAGAGCCCCCTCGACTCTGGACGCTAGACCCTAGACAACACAAAAATAGTAAATGGTAAATGAGATGATAGAATTCACCAAGATGCAT
>CADBSN010000307.1 GCA_902797255.1 uncultured Bacteroidales bacterium
AACTTTTCTGTTGCGTCAAATTTGATTGCTTTTACTTCAATTTCCATAGTCGTATTGTTTTTATGAACGCGGATGTGCGTTCTGGTAAGTTTTCTTGAGTTCCTCAAATGAAACATGTGTATAGATCTGAGTTGTGTTCAGATTGGCGTGTCCCAAGAGTTTCTGGATTGACACTAGGTCGGCATTGTTGTTCAGCATGGCTGTTGCGAATGTGTGCCGCAGCACATGTGGACTTCGTTTTTGCTGGGTTGTCACCTTCGAGAGGTTCTCCTTCACGATGTTCTCTACTCCACCCTTTGTCAATGGTTTGCCCTTCTTGCCGATGAACAAACGCTCGAAACCTCGATCGAATTGTTCGCTGCGTGCGTTCATGTATTCATGCAAACAGTCTTCCAACTCTTTTCCAAACGGGATGATTCGCTGTTTGTCGCGTTTACCTGTCACCTTGATTTGCTTGTTGACAAAGTCAATGTCTCGATCTGCGAGTGACAACAGTTCTGCTCGCCGCATTCCTGTGAGGTAAAGCATCAGAATCACCGTCTTGTTCAGAATACCTTCGTACGACTTATCGCCTTCCAACAGGTCAAACAGTTCATCCATTTCCTTCTCTCTGACAAATACAGGCAACACCTTTTTCTTTTTTGGCCCCACGACCCTCAACATCGGATCCTTTTCAACTATGCCTATTCTCAAGAGGTAACGGAAGAATGATCTGAGCGTACTCAATTTTCTATTGACGGACGAGTTCTCTAACTTCTGATCGTCGAGAAGGTAGATAATCCATTCTCGCACGACTGTCTCGTCAACAGTCTCCCATGTTATGCCTTCATTCAGACTCTGAAAAAACTCCTCAAACTCATCTAAGTCTGTTCCATAACTCACGACTGTGAGCGGTGAGCAATTCCGTTCTGACTTGAAATATTCCAAGAATTTTTCCTTCAACATAACTTCATCCTCTTAATTCGCGGACTAAATTAGTGAATATTCTTGAAAAAACCAAATTTGTTACGCTAATTTTGTTTTTTTAATCCTCTTTTAACGTTACAGCCCCTTATTCTTCAACTGTATGGAGCTTATTAACGTAAATTGCATGCTGCATCTTCACACGCTTAACAACAGATGGTTTCTCATACTGCTTGCGTGTTCTTACTTCCTTGATGATGCCAGTTTTCTCAGCTTTTCTCTTAAACTTCTTGAGAGCTTTCTCAATGTTCTCACCTTCTTTAACAGGTACGATAATCATGAATCTTTTCTTTAATTTTGTTTGTTAATGAATAATTTGATTAAAATGGTTTAAGCCCATTGGGCAGCAAAGTTACTGCTATTTTGTCATATGGCAAAACTTTTTTGAAGTTTTTTTAACTTTTTGCTGCATTTCTGCCCTTTACACCTTATTTCTATATGAGCACGCATAGCAAAAGTGTGCAATCTTTACATAGAATTCATTGTCTGCAAAGCAATTATTCACGATTCAGTTTGATGGTTTCGAAATCTTTGCGTAACTTTGCAGCCACATTTCATTAGGTCTGCAAAATGGCACACGAATTCACGATCAACATGCTTCGTTGGTATGCGACGAACCGCAGGTCTCTTCCTTGGAGGGAGACCAAAGATCCTTATGCCATTTGGCTGAGCGAAATCATCTTACAGCAAACACGTATTCTGCAAGGCCAGGCTTATTGGGAGCGATTCATGCATCGATGGCCAACAGTGAAAGAACTGGCTGAAGCCACAGAAGACGAGGTGTTGCGCGAATGGCAAGGATTGGGTTATTACAGCCG
Source organism: uncultured Bacteroidales bacterium (assembly GCA_902797255.1). Lineage (GTDB taxonomy): Bacteria > Bacteroidota > Bacteroidia > Bacteroidales > Bacteroidaceae > Colivivens. Next base: position 1,782 of record CADBSN010000307.1, read on the forward strand.
AGCCCGCAACCTTCATACCGCTGCTCAGCAGATTGTAGCGAATGGTGGATTCCCCACCACCTTTGAAGGTCTCCGAAAGTTGAAGGGCGTGGGCGACTATACGGCTGCCGCTATTGCCTCCATCGCTTTTGACCAACCTGCTGCTGTTGTCGACGGAAACGTGTATCGAGTGCTGGCTCGTTATTTCGGCATCGATACGCCCATCAACACCACAGAGGGAAAGAAGACATTTACGGCTTTGGCACAAGAACTTCTGCCTCACGATCAGGCATCTGCTTTCAATCAGGCAATGATGGACTTTGGTGCCATTCAGTGTACGCCTCAGTCGCCAAACTGCTCTTACTGCCCTTTGGCTGAGACTTGCGAAGCCTTACACACACAGCGCATCAACCAGCTTCCTGTAAAACTCCAGAAACTGAAAATCCGCGAGCGGCATTTCTGCTACTACTACATCCGGCTTCAGGAGAATGGCTCCACAATCATTGCCATCCGTCGTCGCCCATCTGGCGACATCTGGCAAGGTCTATGGGAGCCGCTGATGCTCGAAGACTGTTCTGAGTTTCCAGAAATACGTGGTACATTCACCTTGCTACGCCAAAAGGTAAAGCATGTACTCACACACCAAATCATCTACGCAGACTTCTATTTGATAGACACGACAGAGAAGCCTTCACTCCCCGATTCGTTCATCTGGATTCCAGAATCCGAACTAAGCCATTATGCACTCCCAAGGCTCATTGAGCGGCTCATTGATGGCATTTAGACAGATAAACCGGAGAACCCAGGCATAATAATCTTTATCCCCAGAGGAAATCTCTATTCAGCGACGCTAAATATATGTTCAGCGTCGCTAAATATATGTTCAACGACGCTGAACAGAAGAAAGCATTAGGGGTAAGGAATCTTGTGTATGGAGCCAAGGAAAGTTTTCCCCAAACAAAAAAGATGTCCGACGGGAGTCGGACACCTTTCTTTCTATAGGTTTCAGGATTTATGGTAATGGAAGATACCAATTGCCACCCTTCAACGCGTTTGCACGAGAATCGGGATTTCCTGCACCCTGACGACGAGCAACCTGAGTTGCGATGAAGTCAGGATCTCCATGATACATTGCATAGCGCATCAAGTCGTAGAAACGATAACCTTCGAACATACCTTCGAGTGCTTCCTCGTCAAGAATCATCTTCTCAAGAGTAGCCTGATACAGAGGTAAGCTTGCTGTATAAGCAGCATCCTTTGCTGTCTTCAAGGCTACGGAAGAAGCGTTCACGTCAGCTCTAAGCTGATTGAATGCAAGTGAATCCTCTTCAGAATCAAATACATAGACGAAGTACTGATAGCCCTGGATATCATTATTATAAGTAGAAATAATAATACCCTTGTAAGTACTAACACTATCCTCTGGGATTTCACGTCTTGCACGTGAATTTCTATCTGCAGCAAAGGCTGTGTTCAAAGAATCGTCAACTACCTGAAGAGAATCAGCTTCTTTCCAGATTACAGGATCATGTGGAAGAGCATAATACTTATTGTAGTAAGAGTCGCCGCAACCACGTGAGTGAACACCCTGCATGGTACCAGGAGTTTGTTGTGTTGATGAATGCACATCAACAAATGCTGTAGATGGCCATGAACCTAAACCACCAAGGAAGAAAGTTCCTACATTAGCCATAGCCGTACGCTCTACCGTCGACACATATCGACTCATCGTAGTCTCAGACATACCGTACTTCAGAATTACAAACGCTGTTTCTGGGAATCCTGCACGGTTGAGGGCTTCTGCAAAGTGAAGCCATACAATGTTCTTACGATAGAGGTTGAACTCACGGATTCTCTTGTCAGGACCAAAGTTACTGCTTGAAGTAGCGTACTTCATGATATGCTGACGATCCTTTGCAAAGCGCTCAGTATACTGGTCACTAACCTGAGAGTGATCGTAAACTGTGCAGAGACGAAGGTCACCCATCTCAAGAGAATCTTCCCACTCCAACTTATCTGTACTATAGATAGTATCACGGTTACCCATCTCATCAAAGAATCCACAATAGATTTGCTCCTGTGACAACTCACGAAGACGCTTTGAAGGAATTACAGGAACGTAGTAGTTGTTCTCATACTGAGAGTTGAAGAAACTGTAGATTTCACTCCAAGTTCCATCATAGGCACAAGTATCAAGAGGAATATAGGAGATAACATCGTCGATTGTATAACCCTTATTAACATTACGCATACGACGGTCCCAATCAGAAGCTGAAGTTCCAGTTGTTACTTCCTGATTTGTGAAACATACATAGTCGTGATAATAGCGGCAAGCCTCGACGAAGTCGTTCTGGTTCTGTGTGAAACTACCTCTCCAGAGATAAAGCTCGCCAAGCATCAGACGTACTG
>CADBSN010000308.1 GCA_902797255.1 uncultured Bacteroidales bacterium
ATCGAATAATTATAACTAACAAATGTTAAATATGCGGTTAGAGAGCGATTTTTTGTAAATTATTCGTTGCTCCGCATCTTTATGTCTTAGTTTTTTCGTAACTTTGTGCCTCGAAAACTAATTAACACAGTATTTTTAAGGTAAAATGGAGAAGAGAAAGATTCAGTTCAGTCTCGTTTATAGAGATATGTTTCAGTCGAGCGGTAAGTTCCAACCCCGCAAAGACCAGTTAGAGCGCATCGCTCCCGTTATTATCAAGATGGGATGCTTTGCACGTGTAGAAACCAACGGTGGTGCCTTCGAGCAGGTGAATCTGCTGTATGGCGAAAACCCAAACAAGGCCGTACGTGCATTTACCAAGCCATTCAATGAGGTGGGCATCAAGACGCACATGTTGGATCGTGGCTTGAATGCATTGCGTATGTTTCCTGTGCCTGCCGATGTACGTCGATTAATGTATAAGGTGAAACATGCTCAGGGTGTGGACATAACACGTATCTTCTGTGGATTGAATGATGTTCGCAATATTATTCCTTCTATTAAATATGCGCTTGAAGCAGGAATGACGCCTCAGGCTACATTGTGTATCACAACCAGCCCTATTCACACAGCTGAATACTATGCGAATATCGCAGAGCAGTTGATTGAGGCAGGCGCTCCTGAGATCTGTCTGAAGGATATGGCAGGTATTGGCCAGCCAGCAATGTTAGGTAAGTTGGTGAAGATGATTAAGGACAAGCATCCGGAAATCATCATCCAGTATCACGGACACAGTGGTCCTGGTCTCTCTATGGCCAGCATCCTTGAGGTTTGTAAGAACGGTGCTGATGTCATCGATACTGCTATCGAACCACTTTCATGGGGAAAGGTGCATCCAGACATCATCTCTGTTCAGAGCATGTTGAAAAACTATGGTTTCGATGTGCCTGAAATCAATATGGATGCTTACATGGAGGCTCGTAAACTCACTCAAGAGTTTATCGATGACTTCTTGGGCTACTTCATGAACCCTGCTAACAAACTGATGTCTTCTCTGTTGCTTGGTTGTGGTCTTCCAGGTGGTATGATGGGTAGTATGATGGCCGATTTGAAGGGTGTTATGGATGCGATTAACAACAACCGCAAGAACAAGGGTGAGGAACCTCTTAGCGAGGATGCTTTGCTTGTTCGCCTTTTCAATGAGGTGGCATACGTTTGGCCACGTGTCGGATATCCTCCATTGGTAACTCCGTTCTCTCAATATGTGAAGAACATTGCTTTGATGAACTTGCTCACGGAGTCAATGGGTAAGCCTCGTTATACGATGATGGATGACTCTATCTGGGGTATGATTCTCGGAAAGAGTGGTAAGTTGCCTGGTGAGGTGGCTCCTGAAATTATTGAGTTGGCAAAGGAGAAAGGATTTGAATTCACAACAGCAGATCCTCAAAGCAACTATCCTGACGATTTGCCACGTTTCATCGAGGAGATGAAGAAGAATGGTTGGGAGCGTGGTGAAGATGACGAAGAACTCTTCGAGTTTGCTATGCACGAGAGCCAGTATCGCGACTATAAGAGTGGTATTGCCAAGGAGCGTTTCCTTAAGGACCTCCAGGCTGCAAAGGACAAGGAACTGCAGAAGAAAGGTATGTCGCTTGCTGATGTGGCTGCTTACAAGCACGCAGAGTCAGATGCTATCACAGCACCCGATAGTGGTACTGTCATGTGGGAAGTAAACGGTGATGGTGAATGCGTTCCTAGCATCGACCCAATGGTTGGTAAGGAATATAAGGAAGGTGACCGTTTCTGCTATCTGCAGAACCAGTTTGGTCAGACCGTAGAGGTACCTGCTGCATTGGGCGGTAAGCTCGTCGAGGTATGTGCTAAGCAGGGTAGCAAAGTCCGTAAGGGCGACGTTATCGGATTTATTCGTAGAAAGTAACGAAGGCAATGCAGGGGGCTGGCCTCCTGCATCTGCTTTGTTTTCGATTATAGATTATAAATATCATATTATGAACCTTAAAATTAAACTTTTTGCCTTGAGCATCTCTATGTATGCTCTTAGTGTTTCAGCTCAGTTCGGTGGTTTCGGAGGTGGTTTCGGAGGCTTTGGTGGCTTTGGCCAGCGTCAGCAAGAACCTCCACGCTCTACTCAGGGTGCTTTTACTACCCGTCAATATCGAAATTATTTCCTTGAGTGTGGTTACACTCAAAAACAGATTGACCAAAAACTTCAGGAGGTTTTCAATGACGTCTTCACAGGTCCTCACAAGTGTTACTTCGAGGTGGATGGTAATATGGCTTATATTTCCGACGTGAAGAATCGAGATGTGCGTACAGAGGGTATGTCATACGGTATGATGATTGCCGTTCAGTTCGATCGCAAGGACATCTTCGACAAATTATGGCGTTGGTGTGAGAAATATATGCATCATCATGACGGTGCTCTCGACGGATACTTCGCATGGAGTTGCCGTATCGATGGTACTCGCAATTCCAATGGCCCTGCATCCGATGGTGAGTTATATTACGTTACGGCACTTATCTTTGCTTCAAACCGTTGGGGTAATGATGGTGAGTTCAACTACTTGGCTGAGGCTCAGAACATCCTCAACAAGTCGATGATGAAGGTTGGTATGAACAATACGGCTCCACTCATTAATTTGGAGCATAAGTTGATTACCTTTACTCCTGATCCAGGTGGTTATCAATATACTGACCCATCTTATAACATTCCTGCTTTCTATGAAGTCTGGGCTCGTTGGGCTAACGATGGACGTTCTCGTTTCTGGTATGCTTGTGCCGATTCTGCGCGTGCTTATCTTCATCGTTGCATCAATCCTAAGACGGGTTTGAACCCTGATTACAGTAACTTCGATGGCTCTTTACGTGGAGGATGGGGTGGCTCTGATAACTTCCGCTTCGACTCTTGGCGCGTGCCTATGAATATAGCTCTCGACTATAACTGGTCGCGAGATGATAAGGAATGGCAAGAAAACTATGCCAACACCATCCAGAACTTCTTATATAAAGAAGGTGTGAAGACATTCGTGGATCAGTATACGCTTGATGGGCAGCGCCCACAGAATCCTATGCGTGCAGGTTCGTTCCCTCCTGCATTGCGTCATACTATTGGCTTCTGTGCAACAGCCGCAGCCGTATCGCTTGCAGCCACACACGATAAGAGTAAAGAGTTCGTAAAGCATTTCTGGGAGATGCCGTTTGCTCCACTCGAAGATGGATTCTTCGATGAATATTACGATAGTCTGCTCCGCCTCTTTGCTTTCATGCATCTGAGCGGAAAATATCAGATTATCTTCCCGAAGGAATCATAAACAAATAGGCAGAGCTTCAAGCCCTGCCTATTTGTTTATCACGTATTGTGTTTTACTCAAGATTGATGCTGTTGGCATATTCGTTTTGTGCTGCTGTAAGTAGTTTGCGGAATTCTGCATCGTTGTGCAGTCGAGCTAATGTGTAGGCAGCTACTAGACGTCCTGCCTGTACGTCACTCTTGAAATGAAATCCAAGGATGGTGCGGCTACGACCATATTCATAACCTCGCTCCAATAAAGCATCTTGGCAGTCTGGCATCACCTCTACCAAGGCGAGGGCGATACCCCATCCAATGATGGAATGTGAAGAAGGATAGCTGGATGAAGTGCTGTATTTTTTATCTTTCTCTGGTAGGGCAGAGTGTTCACCCATCCGTAGGAATGGACGTTGGCGGAATGTCCCTGACTTGGCCTGAGAGCACGCATCGCAGAGCTTGTCAAACGTGTATGTCACAAAGGTAGCGATATCGGGCGTAGATGTAATGTCGATGGGAATATTTGTGCAAGCACCATAGGTCTGCAGGAAATAGTTTACTGTGCAAGCTGTGTCTGTTACAGCATCCTCTCCTCTTGGCGTTGTACGCTCGGTTTTTGCCAACCAGTAATAGGCCACATCGCCATAATGACGGTACGATGCCGTGTCAGCTGGATAATCGATGATACGTTCGATATGCGGAAAGCTTGTTTCCTTCTTTTGCTGCTTTATACCCTTGATACGTTGATACTCAGCTCGCGCATCCTCCAAGTCCTCAAGATATTCTGTCGATGTGTGCATACGGGCAATAGCTGCTGAGGCTGCCAGGCGTCCTGCATCTACATCACTTTGCCAATGAGCACCTACGATGACACGACTGTCACCATACTCATAACCTCTGCGAAGGATGGTGTCCTGATATTCTGGAGCCATCTCAGCTAAGGCCAATGCTGTACTCCATCCGTATCCTGTATGTCCGGAAGGGTAGGAGCCATTGTGACGTAGGTCCCATTCGTTGTCGAATTCTCCCCACACATGTTCGTTCATTCTTGCGAAAGGACGAACACGCATATACTTACGCTTCGCCTTGCTTGTGGCTTTATTGCCTGTCTCACCTACACGTTGCAGGAGTCTCCAAATGGCTGGTGTCGCTTCTTCGCTGATGGTCATCCCCATTGCCTCTCCGAAGACTGTCGCCATACGTTTCACTCCGTAGAGCGATTCCCAGCTAGCCTGCTTCCCTCGTTCTGTGTTACGGATCGATTTGCCCCATATCCATCGCATGAAGTCATCGACAAACAATGTGCTTGCTGTGTCAGGGGGTACTGGCAGATAGACGCACGGATCGGGCAATTCGTTGGTCGAAAAGTAAGTCGTGTTGTTTGGTCTCCTCTCTTTGTCTTGCGCACTGATGGTCAGTGTGCTACATAAGAAGAGAATTAACAGCAAGCCAATGAGTCGGTGTCTGGTGGTTGAGGTCTTTTGGATTATCATGTTTTGTTAGATTAAAAAGTGAATGGGGGATGTGCTTGTGGCACATCCCTCATGAGTATAATTATTATCGATGATCTGTTTATTTAACCTCCTCGAAATCTGCATCCTGCACATCATCTGTTGATGGACCTTGTGAGGTTTGTTGACCACTCTGTGCGCCTCCGTTGAAACCTGCGCCTGGACCTGCCTGCTGACCACCAGCCTGAGAGTACATCTGCTGGCTAGCTGCTTGCATCACGTTGTTCAGCTCGTTGATTGCTGCATCGATAGCATTTACATCCTGTGCCTTATGGGCATCTTTCAGTTTGTTGAGAGCTGCATCGATGGCTGGACGTTGATCGGCTGGTAACTTGTCGCCATTCTCTTTCAGGAAGTTCTCTGTTGAGAAAATCATAGAATCTGCCTGATTGAGCTTGTCAACACGTTCGCGCTCCTTCTTATCTGCCTCTGCATTGGCTTCTGCTTCTGCCTTCATGCGGTTGATTTCGTCTTCCGACAGACCAGATGAAGCTTCAATACGGATTGACTGCTCCTTACCTGTAGCCTTGTCCTTTGCACTTACGTTGAGAATACCGTTGGCATCGATATCGAACGATACTTCAATCTGTGGAATACCACGGCGTGCTGGTGCGATACCGGTGAGGTTGAAGATTCCAATCGGTTTGTTCTGGTTAGCCATTGGGCGTTCACCCTGAAGCACACGGATGTTTACCTCTGTCTGGTTGTCAGCTGCGGTAGAGAAGGTCTCGCTCTTCTTGCATGGGATGGTTGTGTTGGCATCAATGAGTTTGGTCATCACACCGCCGAGAGTTTCGATACCCATTGACAATGGAGTTACGTCAAGCAACACGATATCGCCCACACCTTCTTCTTTATTCAAGATAGCACCTTGGATTGCTGCACCTACAGCTACAACTTCGTCTGGATTCACACCCTTTGAAGGTACCTTGCCAAAATAATCTTCCACGATCTTCTGTACAGCAGGGATACGTGTTGAACCTCCTACGAGGATTACCTCGTCGATATCTGATGTGCTGATACCAGCATCGCTGATTGCTTTCTTACATGGTTCGAGACATGCCTGAATCAAGTTGTGAGCCAATGATTCGAATTTAGCACGTGTAAGGGTCTTTACCAGGTGCTTTGGCATACCACTAGCTACGGTGATATATGGCAGGTTGATTTCAGTCTGTGAAGAACTTGATAACTCAATTTTTGCCTTTTCTGCTGCCTCCTTCAAACGCTGCATAGCCATAGGGTCGAGCGTAAGGTCTACACCTTCTTCTGCTTTGAACTCTGATGCCATCCAATCGATGATGACCTGATCGAAGTCGTCACCACCCAGATGAGTGTTACCATTGGTAGAGAGCACTTCGAATACACCTCCTCCGAATTCGAGGATAGAGATATCAAAGGTACCACCACCAAGGTCGAATACAGCAATCTTCATATCCTTCTGAGCCTTATCGATACCATATGCAAGAGCGGCTGCGGTTGGCTCGTTCACGATACGCTTTACGTCAAGACCTGCAATTTGACCAGCCTCCTTAGTTGCCTGACGTTGTGAGTCAGAGAAGTATGCAGGTACAGTTATGACAGCTTCTGTCACTTCCTGGCCCAGATAGTCCTCTGCAGTCTTCTTCATCTTCTGAAGAATCATGGCAGAAATCTCCTGTGGCGTATAGAGACGACCATCGATATCTACACGTGGAGTGTTGTTGTCACCCTTTTGAACTGAATAAGGTACGCGTGCGATTTCTTGCTGTACCTGGTCGTATGTCTCACCCATGAAACGCTTGATACTGAACACTGTACGTTTTGGGTTTGTGATAGCCTGACGCTTAGCAGGGTCACCCACCTTACGTTCGCCACCATCTACGAATCCTACAATTGAAGGAGTCGTACGCTTTCCTTCACTATTTGCGATGACAACTGGTTCGTTGCCTTCGAATACAGAAACACATGAGTTTGTGGTTCCTAAGTCAATTCCAATAATCTTTCC
>CADBSN010000309.1 GCA_902797255.1 uncultured Bacteroidales bacterium
CCCATCTTCGGCAAATCATTGTAGTCGACGTTCAGTACCTTGTGTCGATTATTAACTACATACTGCATAATGGTGAATCCCCTACCCGACACAGCTACAGAAACGGTCTTCGGCATGTCGGATGTGAATATCAGGTTCTTCGACACATTGACGATTCTCAGTGCGTATTCCAGATTAACGGTCGTATGGTCCTTGAATGTCTGCGACAGCCAAAACACCACAGCCACTATCAAAAACAGGAGAAACACCATAATTTCCCTGTTTACCGTTACTAAGCGGAAACGCTGAAACATAGAACGGATGTATGCAACACTCCGTTTTCTTAATATGGTGAAACCTGAATCCATTGGGAAACCTCATTACACAGGTCAGAATGTTTACTTCTGTACGGATTGTGCAACGTCAGCAAACACGTAGTTACGATCTACCTGAATGGTTACGCCCTTTGCAATTTCAATAGTTACGTATGATTCTCCTTCGTTAAGGTCCTTAATTGTGCCATAAATTCCGCCACCAGTCACGACACGTGTACCAATCGTAAGACTGTTACGGAACTTCTGAATTTCCTTTGCACGCTTTTGCTGAGGACGAATCATAAAGAAATACATGATTGCAAACAATGCAACCAGCATTATAATCATTGTAGGATCAAAACCACCTAGTCCTTTGGCTTCTTTTCCTGCTTCTGCCGCACCTTGGGCAGCCTGTAATAGTTGAAAAATCATAATTGTTTGTTATAGTTAAAGGTTAATAACTCTTTATTTCTTAATTAACTTATGCTCTTTAATCAGTCGTTTTGAGATATTGTCAAGAATACCATTGATGTATACATGGCTCTTTGGTGTACTGTAGCACTTCGCAAGTTCAACATATTCATTGATGGATACTGAAACCGGAATCTCAGGGAAACTCAATATCTCAGCCAGAGCCATCTGCATGAGAATAACATCCATGTATGCCAGACGGTTGAATTCCCAGTTCTTCACACTCTTGCTAATGAGCAATTGGTAATACTGGCAATTCTCTATAGCCTTACGAATAAGTGTCGTTGCGAACTCACGATCCTCATAGTCACGGAACTCTGGCAGCAATTCCTGATCTGCACCGTTTGCCTCTTCAAAACGCTTGATGGTTTTCAGCACAAAGGTATCGACGGTCTCTTTATCATCATTCCAATAGATACACTTATCCTCCAGATTGTCCTCTATAACTTCCAACTTCATGATAATGTTCTTATAAATCTTACGCCACAACTCACGATCATCAGCATATGTTACCTGCGGCATCATCATGTACTCAGCATAAAAATCCGACTCTGTTATGGCTGCATAGATTCGTTTCAGTAACTCACGGTCCTCAACCCATCCAAGTGTCTTAGTCTGATCCACAAATTTCATCAACTGCCTGTTGTCTGACAACTGAGCCACAAACCGATTTTCTAAAAAGCGATGACTGATAACAGTTTCGACATGAGCGACCTTGTTACGTTCTTCTTGATCGTTAATGATTACGTCAGCCATTCGCGTAATATCAACCATCAACAGCAAAAGCAGATTATATAAGTCGTAAGCTTTGGATAAGCTTTCTAATAAAGTCTTCTCTGCGGTGTCGGCATGAGTACCTCCGTTTTGATAATACGCATAAAGAAGTTGAAGTATCTTAATTCGAATTAATGTACGATTTATCATAACAAAAAACTCTTTTTTTGATTTCGCAGTGCAAATTTATAAAAAAAAACTCAATTTTCTTGCATATCTCAAAAAAAAAGAACAAATTTGCAGTTGATTTTAATGTTGAACTCTGAAAACTTAAGAGGATGATGACGAATGCAGACAAAGAACTGGTCTTCTCTGAGAGTGTAAAGGCTGGTAAAAGAATTTATTATTTCGACGTGAAACAGAGTCGTAATGGCGACAGATATGTGGCTATTACAGAGAGTAAGAAAATCGTATCAGGACCAGAAGACAATCCGCAGATCAGTTACGAGAAGCACAAGGTATTCCTGTACAAGGAAGACTTTGAGAAATTTATCAATGCGCTCAATAAAGCAATCGATGTAGCAACCACTGGAGTTACTCCAACAGAAGATACAGAAACTGCTGCTGAGGCTGCACCCGTAGAACCAGTCGATACCAACATAGACATTCAGTTCTAATAGCGAGGTTTGCACTGACCCGTTCGGGACATAGGTTTGGTAAAGACCAAAGGCTAAAGGCGAAAAAGTCTTTTGCCATTTTGCCTTTTGCCGTAAAAGTGTTGTGTGACCACCAAACACAAGACTACAATCCCCAAAAATAAAAAAGATACAGCGCACTGTATCTTTTTGTGTGAGGTCGGTACCCGATTCGAACGGGTGTAGACGGTTTTGCAGACCGTTGACTAAGCCTCTCATCCAACCGACCATTTTGTTTAGCGGGTGCAAAGTTAGGAAAAACTTTTTATATGACAAGTCTTTATTCAAAATAATTTGATAAAAATCGCAAAAATTTTTCTCACATGCCAAATCTTTCTGCTATTTACGACAAAATTAACAATTATTGCCGACAAAACGAACTCCTGAAACAAGGAATGAGGGTTTTGGTTGCTGTCAGCGGAGGAGCCGATTCGGTATTCCTGCTCCGATACCTCATCACAGAAGGATATGAGGTAGAAGCGGCCCATTGCAATTTCAATCTACGCGGTGAGGAAAGCATTCGCGATGAACAATTTGTGCACGAACTATGTGAGACGTTGCACATCAACCTTCATGTCAAGCATTTCAACACCCTAGACTATACTCAGACAAAAGGCGTAAGCATTGAGATGGCAGCTCGTACGCTACGTTATGAATGGTTCGACCAATTACTCCAAGAAATACATGCCGACATTCTGGCTGTGGCTCATCATCAAGATGATAATATCGAAAGTGTGCTCTTGAACCTCGTTCGCGGAACGGGCATCAAAGGTCTTCGTGGCATGCAGCCAAGAAGCGGTTACATCGTCCGTCCTCTACTCTGCATCAGTCATTCCGACATCATCGAAGCGATGAGCGAAATGCGGCAGACCTACATGGACGACAGCACTAATTTTGAAAATCTGTACAGTCGTAATAAAATCCGGCTCGACATTATGCCATTATTACGGAGCATCAATTCAGGAGCCGACAAAAATATTACAACTACCATCGGGAATATCAACGAAGCCTACAAGGTCTATGAAGACAGCATCAAGCACAATTGCAATCAATGCTGCGACTCCTTATCTTATAAGGAAGGAGGAGATGACCACACCTTATATATAAATAAGAAGCGGCTACAAACATGTGCCTCCCCCAGCTCAGTCCTCCATGAAATCCTTGCACCTTGCGGATTCAACAGGAGTCAGGTGGAACAGATCACAACATGTGAATCATCTGGTAAACGGTTCTTCTCCCCTACACACACCCTACTCATTGATCGCAATCAGATGATTGTCTCACCAATGAAAAAAGAAACTGAGATTATTGACATTCCCCTTGAGAATTACCCAGACATCAAAGTATCTATCATAGAAGCCGACCATTGCACCATCTCACATCAAAAAACACATGCTTATTTCGATGCCGACAAAGTGAAAGGGAGATTGGTAGTTCGCCTGACAAAGCCTGGTGATAAGTTCCGTCCATTTGGGATGAAAGGACAAAAATTGATAAGTGACTTGCTGACAGACCTAAAAGTCAATCGCATTGAGAAAGAACGTCAGCTTGTAGTTTGTGACGACGAGCATATCTTGTGGGTGGTAGGTCGAAGGGCTTCTGAAGATTGCAGAGTGACCTCCAGCACAAATAAGATTATATGGCTAAGTGCTAAAGGCTAAGAAACTTTTTTATTCTAAGAGGATTATTAGTTCTCGCCCTAAGTAGAGCGGGCAAAAAGTCTTATCTTTTAATGAAGGTTCAAACAGTCATAATTACACATCAGCAAATCGCCATCATCATTTCTTAAATGCATCCCGTTTCCCTGACAATATCTAAACGCCTTACAATGCGTACAGATACCAGTATGCATCCAATTACGTTGTCTGAACGCATCGAAACAGGTATTCCACACCTCCATAAACTCATCACCTTCATAGATGCTGCCCTGAGAATATTTATGGTTAACATTCGGACAACCTGTAATATCACCGTTTATCAACACACTACCTATCGACACACCCGAATCACACATATAGAAATCGTCACGTACTAGGCGTTCATATTTTCCAAGAAAACCTTCGCAGCCGTAATATGTGTCAATCACCCCCTCTTTACGTACCTTTTTGATGAAGTCCATGAGTTGACGTAGCTGATAGCTATCAAGTTTCAGTTCTTTATTGTTTGTCGCTTTGCCTTTCGGATAGGCCGTATAAAGTCGCCAGCGTTTCACTCCAAGCGTTTGTAACAATTTATAAAGATCATTCAAGAAGTCAAAATTACGTTGGTTCACACATGTTGACACTTCACACATCAGTCCTTTCTCTTCACACACCATCCGTATAGTCTCTTGTGTTTTGGTAAAGCATTCCCTATCACCAGACAACCAATTATGTTCGTACTCCTGGCCGTCAAGACGTATCATCACATCATGCATTCCTACAGAGAAAAGATTCGCCAACATCTCCCGAGTAAGCAGTTTTCCATTCGTGTTGATACCCCAGCGGAAACCATGTGAATAAATTTGTCGGCCACACTCTACGATATCCGGACGCAGCAAGGGTTCGCCACCCGTTAGAATCACCGTCACATCGTGTGGGTTTTCCGTCTTTGCAATATTCTCGAGTACATGCACGAAGTCGTCAATTGGCATATCCGACAAATCAGGCAACACGCGGCAATATGTACCACAATGCAAACAACTGAGGTTACATCTTGAGGTACACTCCCAATACAATCGGGTGAGTTTGTGTTCCTTCACCTTCTTCCGCTGTTGCGATATGTTGCGCATCAACGCCAAATGCTTCTTGAGCGAGACCCCCTTCATATACCACTATTGTTTCTGTTTACGTTGTTGCTTCTTTTGCATTTGCTTCCACTGAGCTTTCGCATATTCCTGCATATCCACCACTTCGTCCTTCTCGTCAACGATTTCAAAACCCAACATCGTCTCAATCACATCTTCAAGAGTTACTATGCCACGCAGACTTCCATATTCATCGATAATGATAGATATATGCTCTTTTTTCTCAAGCAGTTTCTCCCAGATATTTGCGACAGGTTCATCTTCTGAGAATGACAGAATCGGACGAGCCAGTTTCTTCAAGTGGATATTGAACTTATCCTCCGCCAGACGCTCTAGGATATCCTTCCTAAGCACATAGCCTGTGATGTAGTCACTATTGTCATCATCATAAATAGGAATACGCGAGTAGGTAGACAACTCCTCATCCTCGTAGAACTCCTTTAGGGTCATCGAGCTATCAGCCATTGATACGACCACACTTGGTGTCATAATCTCATGGGCAGTGATTTCGTCTAGTTTCAGCAGATTCTGAATCATCTTGTTCTCTTTCTTCTCCAACACACCTTCTTCTGCACCTACTGTCACCATTGCCGATACCTCTTCACGACTCACCACCTGTTGGTTGGCATTATGAGAAATCAAGTGTGTGATACGCTCTAGGCACCATACAAGAGGGAAGGTTACAAACACCAAAAAACGTATCACCTTAGATGATGGAAGCGCCAACTTACGCCAATATGTCGAACCAATGGTTTTCGGAATAATCTCCGAACAAATCAAAATGAGTAAAGTAAAAACACCCGATACGATTCCAATCACAGTATCGTGAGGATAGTTCATCTGCTGAGCCATCTGCATAGCCTCTGAACCTACTAAAGAAGCACCTACGGTATTCGCAATAGTGTTCAGTACTAGAATCGCAGATATAGGGCGATCAATTTCTAACTTGTATTTTTTTAACAAGCCGGCACCTTTCTTATCTTGTGCTTCCAAAGAAGATATAAACGACATTGGTGTCGACATTAAAGTTGCCTCTAATATTGAGCAGATGCCCGAAATAAGTAATGCGGCAACCATGTAAATTATCATCAACTCCATATTACCTCCTTCCAACTGTCACGGTAATATGATAAAAACTTCATGCGCCGAGGCGCCGGATAACCATCTGAATCAGTATTCATGTATTTTATTTCCTCTATTATTTATTTCTATTTTGACTTTCGCCCAAACTAAACTTTATCTTCATACGCCAAATCAACTGCATCACTCAAGCCTGGCACAATATAGTCAGCCCTATTAACGAACTTTACATTCTTTTCATTTTCAATTTGCAAAGATACAACATTTTTCTTATAAACAATCATATAAACGAAAAAAATGGCAGAATGTGCTCTGTTATTCGCTAATAATTCGAAACTTTGCATGTAGAATCATACAATGAATTCCTTACAAACATAGTTGATTACAAGAGTTTACTCATATTTATTAATTTACAACAAAAAAATTTGATTGTTTCTGAAATATTTCGTATCTTCGCAGAAAATTTCGAAGAACATAATACGATTTCAAAAATATCATTGGAACTGAAGAAGAGTATAATTCAAACGTGGAAAAAGGGAAAAAGAAATACAGCAAAACGAAGTTCTACTTAGTGTTCACAGCATTGGTAGCACTATTGGCAGGCATTAGTCACCTGTGGGGGTTAAGTCCATTGAAAGAAAAAACCGACTCAACAGAGCTAGCCAATCTAGACAAACAAAAAGAACAGGAAGGGACAGAAGAACTAGAACAATCTAAAGAATCAGACTCCCTAGATACCCCTCAAGAACCAGAAGAGTCTAAATATCAAGAATCCAACGACACGATCATAACAGATTCAGAGTCTACTGTATTCTTCTCGCCAAAGGTGTGGAGTTATCCCGAATGCTTCAATGATAGTAACGCCACCCAACTCATCGCAGCAGCGCAAAACGGCATCAAACCAGTTGATAACCGTGAACAAATAGAGGAACTAGTGATCGCAGGACAACTGACCAACATATCGACCTCTCCTTATTATATTGTAGAGGAGCTCACACACTCGATGCCTTACCTAGTTCCCAAAGCACAGTTACTGCTCAACACCATCGGTATCAATTTCGTAGACTCTCTTAATTCCAAAGGCTATGAACTACACCTGCCAGTTGTCACATCTGTACTACGTACTGCTCATGACATAAAACGACTACAACAAGGTAATGTCAACTCTGTGACCAACTCATGCCATTGTTACGGAACAACCATTGACATCACCTACAATCGTTTCATACCGCTTACAGGACATACACCGACCCGATACGACGACAACCTTAAGAAAGTGTTAGCAGAAGTGTTGTTCGACCTGAAAGACCAAGGGCTGTGCTACGTTAAATATGAACGATTACAAGCCTGTTTCCATCTCACGGTTAGGTGAACGACAAAAAGGCGAAAGCAAAGAACTTAGGATTATGAGATATTTCATATACTTATCATACGACGGAAATAATTATCACGGATGGCAGGTTCAGCCTAATACAAACACCGTTCAAGCAGAGCTCATGCGAGGGGTCTCCATCCTGTTGCGCCAAGATGTTGAAGTAATCGGAGCAGGAAGAACAGACACAGGAGTGAACGCAAGTCTTATGGTGGCACATTTCGAAACAGACACTCCCCTCCCCGACCCAACCGAACTGACACGAAGGCTCAACAAACTCATTCCGCAGGACATCGCAATTCACAAGATTATTCCTGTCAAAGCAGATGCTCATGCGCGCTTTAGTGCAACATCACGAACTTATCAATATCATGTGAGTAACAGAAAAGACCCGTTCAATCGCCACTATTCCTATCGTTGCCCGTTCGAGCTTGACTATGAAAAGATGAACGATGCGGCTGCTCATTTGTTCGATTATACAGACTTCACCAGTTTCTCAAAACTGCATACCGATACCAAGACAAACAATTGCCGCATCATGTATGCCAAATGGGAACAGACAACAGACGGAGGCGTATTCACCATCAAGGCAGACCGCTTCCTGCGCAATATGGTTCGTGCCATCGTAGGTACGCTAATTGAAGTAGGACGAGGAGCCATCACAATCAATGACTTCTGTAAGATTATCGAAAAGAAAGACCGCTGTGCAGCAGGCAGTAGCATGCCAGGGAACGCTTTATTTTTAACAGACATTGAATATCCAAACGATATTTTTATCGCATGAATTGCATCAAGTTAAATATGATTTTCTTGTTGCTGTGGATTTATTCTTCAGCCCTTCATGCTTTTTCGAGCCTACCCGACAGCGTGTTCAGTAAGCCCCTACCCGCACAAGAGAAAGTGTACTTACACATTGACAACAACTGCTATTTTGCTGGCGACACTATCTGGTACAAAGCCTATATTATCTCTGCTGATACTTATGAGCCTAAACCTATAAGTCGCATCCTCTATATCGAACTGCTCAACGAACAAGGCTATCTGGTAGAGCGCCAAAAACTGGTGGTCGACGAGACAGGCAATGCCCACGGTCAGTTTGCACTGAAAGACGACGCTTTCGCTGGTTATTACGAACTCAGAGCCTATACGAAGTGGATGCTGAACTACTGCTACATCTCCGAACAGATTCTATCAGACTACATGAACGATCATCTGCTAGGCGGCGAAGAAGACATTCAAAAACAAAACCGCAACTATTGGGGCTTATTCTCACGCGTCTTCCCCGTCTACCAGAAACCAGCCATCGATGCAGCTTGGCAAACAAAGAATATGCCACTGAAAGTCACCGTTGGCGACTATGAGCGCCACTATCTCGAACCCAAACTTAATGCACATTTCTACCCCGAAAGCGGACATATCGTTGCTGGGCACACCACTCGCATCGGATGGGAGACGGTCAACGAACAAAAACAGCGTATCGACGTGGAGGGGGTACTGATGAAAAACGATTCCATTATTGCAGCCCTTCCTCTAAGCCGTATGGGACGAGGCATGCTGGAATATGTGTTTGAGGATTCATGTCATTATAAAGTGCGTATGATGCTTAATGGGCTTCACTACGACTTTGACCTGCCAGAGGTAGAGCATGAAGGAGTCAGCATGCGGGTAGAGATGGACAATGAAGCGGTTGAGATCAGTACCGAACAGACGTTTGCCCATCCCAAAGAGTTGTATGTGTCTATCATCAGCGCAGGTCGCAAAGCGTTGTGCGAACCTTTGAGCGAGGATGGCGTTGTAGCATCATGGCTGGAAGATCTGCCTTGCGGTGTCAACCAGGCAACCGTATTCGACAGCGAAGGAAACATCTATGCCGACCGTCTCTTTTTCGTCAACAACCTTAACGAACTGACGGCAAAGGCCTATGTAAACGACGATACAACACATTTGTTGCACCCTTTCGAGAGAGTGAAAATTCCAATCATCGTGACCGATCATCGCGGCATTCCACTCAAAGAGCAGTCTGTTTCCGTCTCAGTGCGCGACCGCCAGCAACTCGACCCCACATTCAACACAGGCAACATGCTGACCAATATGCTCCTCGAAAGCGACATCCGCGGCTAC
>CADBSN010000310.1 GCA_902797255.1 uncultured Bacteroidales bacterium
AATTGACAGTCGTGACAGTCGTGACAGCGATTGTTTATTTTCATTTTTAAGTTAAATAGTTAAGGAATTATTCGTAGACCGCAATGTTAATGCTGTATCTTTTCATCGTGGAATTTAAGCATGATTTTTGCAGCCCTTAAGGGTAACAAAATTTCCCCTTAGAGGGAACAAAAACAGACCCCCTCTAACTCCCCCTCTAGGGGGAGAACTGGGGAGAAATAGAGAGACTGAAACTTAACAAATTGTTAACTAGCCTCTTCTCTTTTGTTCGGGATGTCAGCTGAAATTTCAGCCCAGATTCGGGAAAGTGTGGTTCTTAGATAAAAATAACACCGCAGCAATCTACTGCAGTGTTATCATACGTTATTTGAGAATGTTTACGACAGTCCTTCGATCTCGCCATTGACGATGGTGATGCGCTCGGCTTGAGGGCTTTTGGGGAGTCCTGGCATACGGAGCATGTCGCCTGCGATGGCTACAATCATCTCGCTGCCACAGTTAAGGATGATGTCGCGTATGCGGATGGTGAAGCCTTCGGGTGAACCATAGCGGGTGGAGTCGGCAGTAAATGAGAACTGGGTCTTGGCAATGCAAACGGGGTAGTGGGCGATGGCACCGTCTTCGTCAGTGAAGGTGGCGCGTAGGTCTTCGAGTTTCTTCTTTGCTGTCTTGCTGTACTCCACGGCTGCTGCACCATAGATGCGCTTGCATACTTTCTCAATTTTGTCTTCCAGACAGTCGGCTTCTTTATAGGTGAAGCGGATGGGCAACGGTTGCTGGCGCTCGATGGTGTCGATGACAGTCTGGGCCAGTTCGGTGGCTCCTTCGCCTCCACGCAGGAAGGCTTCGTTGACGGCAAAGCCCACGCCAAGATCCTCGCAGTTCTTGCGCACGATATCGATCTCTTCTTCTAAGTCGGTGTCATGACGGTTGAGGGTGACGACAACGGGCTGTCCGAAGCCTTGCATGTTGCGGATGTGGCGGTTGAGGTTCTTCAGACCTTCTGTCAGGCCCTTGGTACTAGGTTCATTGATTTGCTCGAGGGCCACACCTCCATGCATCTTCAAACCCTGAGTGGTGGCAACGATGACCACGAGTCGGGGCTGGAGTCCGGTCTTGCGGCACTTGATGTCGAAGAACTTCTCTGCACCTAGGTCGGCTCCGAATCCTGCCTCTGTCACCACATAGTCGCTGAACGTCATGGCCATCTTCGTGGCGAGCACGCTGGAGCAACCATGGGCGATGTTGGCAAATGGTCCACCATGTATGTAGGCTGGTGTGTGCTCAGTGGTTTGTACCAGATTGGGGTTGAGGGCATCGCGTAGGAGTACGGTGATGGCTCCTGCCACACCGAGGTCTTTCACCTTGAAGAGCTTTCCGTCGGCGGTAATACCCAGCACGATGTTCTCGATGCGGCGCTGCAAGTCTTCCTCGCTGGTTGCCAGACAGAGGATGGCCATCAGTTCGGAAGCAGGGGTGATGTCGAAGCCTGTCTCAGAAACGACTCCATCACCACGCAGGCCTGTCACTACGTTGCGCAGGGAACGGTCGTTCACGTCGAGCACACGTTTCCAGAATATCTCACGCAATGAGAAACCTTCTTTGCGATGCTGATAGAGATAGTTGTCGAGCAGGGCGCTGATGGTGTTGTGGGCTGAGGTCACCGCATGGAAATCTCCTGTGAAGTGCAGGTTGATTTTCTCCATCGGCAGCACTTGGGCGTAACCTCCACCTGCTGCTCCACCTTTCATGCCGAAACAAGGACCTAGCGATGGCTCTCGTAGGGCTACAGCTGCATTCTTGCCCAAGCGGTTCAAACCAAGCGTCAGTCCGATGCTGACGGTGGTCTTGCCGATGCCGGCTTTGGTAGGCGAGATGGCTGTCACCAGGATGAGGCGGCTTTTCTTTACCTTTGCATCATCGATGAGGTTGATAGGTACTTTAGCCATATAGCGTCCGTACGGATCAATCTGCTCTGGGTCGATGCCCAGTTGGCTGGCTATCTCATTGATGGGTTTCAGTTCGCATTCGCGTGCTATCTGTATGTCTGTCTTCATTATTATTTGGTTTACTGTTTAATCCGTATTACTTTACAAGCACTTTACGGGTGTGTCCGTCAGCATCGATGACGATGTTGATACCCTTATGTAATTGACCATTATTTGTTTTTCTGCCTTGTAGGTCGTACACAGAATGTTCAATGTTCAATGGTGAGTGTTCAATGTTCTCAATGCCTGTATCATCGCCAAAGTAGCGTAGTCGGCATTCGATAAGGAGGAACTCCTGCATGCCGCTGCCTGTCTCGCGGAACTGGATGATGTACTTGCCCTGTTTGGTGATTTCGAAGTCGAGGGTGTTACGCTGAGTAGCAGAGAGGTCGCCTGCATAGTTTCCGTTGAGGTTCGGACTGGCTTTCAGCGTCGTTGAAGTCTTGATGTTTGCTCCAGCGCTGCTGAGGATGCGGGCCTGATAGTTTGGCGTGCTCTTCCATCCTGCCATAGCGAAGACAAGCTGATAGTTGCCTGGCTCGAGTGTCAGTGGGTAGTTGCTCAGTCGGCCGTATTCAGCACTAGTAGTACGCCAGTAGAGGGCCTTGCCTTGATAGCCGGTCATGCCTGTGAAGGTGCGTGGTCCGCTGCCGTTCTGGGCTGGATAGTTGCGGATGTCGCTACCGTCGGTGGTGCGCCATCCCATAGGCAGTGCGCCGCTAGCTACATCGGTGAAGTCGAGCTCGTAGATGGCAGCCATATCGTAGAACGCTGGTTGGATTGTCACATTGTCGTCAGGCATGACGAAGGTGGCTGTCGTTGCTCCTTTGGCGATCGGAATGGTCTTGCCTTGTGTGAAGAAGATGGAGTTGACTACACTCATTGACTTGATGCCATAACCATCATCAGGAATGATGGTGAGTGTGACGGTGTCTCCTGCTGCAGCAGAGTCGACGTTAGCTACAACCGTTCCGAAGTCGGATGGGCGAATCAATACATTGAACTTTTCCTTTGGCGTATCGGCTGGTTCATAGATGATCTGGTCGATATACATCGTGATGGAACTGGTGTTCTGAAGTATCAACGTGTTGGTGCCTGCTTTCAGCGTGGCAGGAATGACGGCCATGTGCCAGTCGCTCATACTGACTTTTTCGAATGCCACAGTCTTGGATGAGCCGTTGATGGTTGCTCGCATGTTGCCCGCTTTGTTGCTGTTGCAGTAGCGCACAAGAATATTATAGTTGCCTCCTTCAGCCAGTTTCAACTCATGGCGCAGGGCGCAGTTCGTCGTCGCTTTGGTTTCGATATACCCCATGCCTGCGAAGTCGTTCACGTGCGATGCCCACCATCCTGAGTTGGTCAGTGAGCAGTTGGCATCCTTGCGGTCCATATTTTCTGCCTCGATGAGGATAGGCCCACGGAATGGTTCTGGCTGCACGGGAATAGGCAATGTATCGGCTGGCAGAATATCGGTGAGGCGTTCTGTTGCGTCGCCTGAGCAGTCGATACGCAGGATGGCAGGTCCCAAGTGCCTTACACTGATGGTGAAGGTCTTTGTTTCTGCATTGTAGGACTTGCCTGTAAGGGTGGCGTTGTGTCCTGAAGCATTGGTTGTAGGCTTGGTCAGCTTGGTGGTAGGATTGGTTGTCACGCCTGTGATAATAATCTGGTCGGTCTGCTGGGTCGTACTGTCGTTGCGATAGTTGTTCAGATAGAAATCGATGTGGTCAGCATACTCGCGGATGATGCCGCTTGAGAGTTTGCCGTAGGTGAGTCGTAACGAGTCACATGTGTTGTACTGCAATGGTATTTCTGCCGATGCGGTCTTCTTCTTATTCAGATATGTATAAGGAGTGTAGGTAACCAACTGATTGCGATAGCGGTTCACATAGAGGTCGCCCTTCGACACTTCAGGATAGCGGTTGTTGAAGTCGTTGACCTTCCTGGTCTGTGTGCTCCAGCGCGATGAATAGCCCGATTTCTTTACCTGTAGTGGGATGGCCTTGGCAGCTGCATCGTAGAGGCCTGTGACCATCGGAATGGCACCATATCGACCTGAAGATTTGAAGTAGCAGAGGTTATCGCCAAAGTAACCATTGCCGCGGTTGGCTGGGTCGGTCTGCTTGTAGAGCCCGTCGTAGAGATTGTCCCACACACGGAAGTCGTCGCTCGTGTCGTGGAGGATCACTACCTTGGTCTTGGCTACGACTTCCTCGCGCGACGGAATATACATCGTTCCATCGATGATGCGGCGCCACATATCAATCCAGATGCCTCGGAAATTGGGGAAAGTGGTCCAGTTGCGACGTGTATAACCATCGACCTGGCTGTCGTTTTGATTCTGGAAGCATTCTCCGCTCCAGATAAGCTCAGGACCATCCCACACAGCACCACCGTTGACGCAGGTCTGTTCCATCACCGTGCCGATGCCTGCACTACCTGGGTATTTACACTTGTCGCTACCTACCACTGCATCCATGGCACCGTTCCATCCGCAGTTGTCATAGCGTACACCGTAGTTCTTCGTCAGACCACTGATGAAAGGCCCGAAGCACACGCTCTCGTTGTTGTAGAAACTGCTGGCATGTGTGTATTTATAGAGGAATACGATGGCCTCTGGATAATTCTTACAAGCCTCCAGGAATCGTGGCTCGGACTTCAGCTGAGCAATAGGGTCGGTGTCGAAATGGTAGATGCCTCCACACCAGCTTACAGTGAGGAAACCGCCGTATTTGTGTGACATCTCAACCAGATTGGCAAACAGCGCCCAACGGCTCGACTTAGTCTGCGAACTCAGGTCGCCGGCATCGCCGAATGCCCAGAACTGCTCTGCGTAGTTCCAACCGAGGAAGTTAGGATAGGCCTTGAAGAAATATTCGAACGTCTGCAAGTCGTAGTCCTGAATATGTGTCTTACCGCCACTGGCTGGCTGACATGAGAACCACATGCCATTCTGCTGGCATACCGATGCCCACGACTTGTAAGTGCGTACGGCATTGCGCGGCATACGATACATGCTGGTTTCTGTGTCGAACTGGCACGATAGCGAGAGGTTCAGACATACATAGGGGCGTATATCCTCTGGAATGAGGTCGATAATCTTCTGTGGGTCAGCCGAATTCCATACATCGATATGGATCAGCCATAGTGGGTTTTCACGGTCAATAGGGCGACGCTGTTGAGCCGCCATGTCCGGCCAGGACGTCAGCATCATTAATGCAGTCACAGCCATGAGTAGTAATTTTTTCATCGTAGTTCGTTATTTGGTGTTATGATTAATTGGGAGCAAAGGTAGTAATTATTTACCATTTAACCATTTACAATCCCTATTTTTTTAGGAAATGGGCATGAAAAAGGGCTGTAAAACTTGATTTCGTGTTCTATGGCTCTGATTTTCTGTACCAAAGATAAGTGCTATGGACATGCAGACGTACATCTGGTTTGAAAGGATTCACTTGCACATCGGATGGGATGAATGTGCGATGTATTTGGGTGTTCGTAGAAGTGAAATAAAAGAAAAGGAAACAGAAAGGAGGGGAATGTGCACAAAACGACTTTATTTTGTGTAGTATTTTGTACCTTTGCAGCCGTTTTTAAAGCTAAAGAAAATGAAGAAAAGAGTTATTACATTGTGCTCCATGTGTCTGATGCTCGGTGGTATGATGACCGAAGTGTGGGCAGGAGATTATTTGACAAACACAAATCAGAGTATTAGTTTTTTGAGAAATCCATCACGTGATGCTGCGATCGATATTGATGGTGTGTATTATAATCCAGCAGGTGTAAACTTCCTTGATGAAGGCTGGCACTTTCAGTTTAACTGGCAGAGTCCCCATCAGAAACGTGACTCGCGTAGCAGCTACGGACAGTTGTTCGGAGCCAATTATTCAAATCCAGGAACGCTAGAGGCTGACGGATCAATTAGCCGATTGTATAAGGGGCGTGTACATGTTCCTATCCAACCTTCCATGTATTTGGCATATAACAAGAACGACTGGTCGTTCCAGTTCGGTTTCGGCATCGTCGGTGGTGGCGGTACATGTGAGTTCAAGAATGGTGTTGGTTCGTTTGAGGCGCTGGTGGGCCAGATGGGTATGACTCAGATGGGAGAAGCCTTTGGAGGCTACAAGCTGAATAGCTACCTAAAGGGTAAGTCGTACTTCTTCGGAACGACGCTGGCTGCAGCTCGCAAATTGAACGATAAGGTGAGTGTAAGCCTGGGTGTGCGTGCTATCTATGCGTGGAACAACTATGACGGATATATCGACAACATCACCTTCCGTCATAAAGCTACAGGTGCTGAAATTAACGTGCCTACAAACTATGTGCTTGACTGCAGTCAGAAAGGATTGGGTGTGGCTCCTATCATTGGCGTGGACTACAAAGTGAACGACTATGTGAATCTAGCTGTGAAGTATGAGTTCCGCACGCCTATCACCGTGAAGGCTGACGCAAAGAACAACGATGACTTCAATCAGATGGCTGCTAATCGTCCTGCATTCGCCAACTACCTCGACGACGCAGAGACCCAGATGGATCTGCCTTCGATGCTGGCTGTGGGTGTGCAGGTGAGTCCTATCGAGAAACTGCGCCTGAACGTAGGCTATCACATGTTCATGGATCGTGATACACGCCAGTGGACCAGGGATCTTGTGAAAGACACTCATGAGATTACTTTGGGTGCTGCCTACGACCTGACTGACCGTATCGAGGTGAGTGCAGGTTACCAGAAGACGATGTATGACCAGTCGGAGGCTAATTACTCGGATTTGTCGTTCAACCTCAACAGCTATTCGTTTGGCTTCGGAGTCGGAGTGAAGGTAACGGACAAGGTGAAACTGAATGCAGCGTATTTCCAGACCAATTACAAGGACCATACGAAGACAGATCCGCAGGTCGGCAGCAACATCGCTTTCCATCGTGAGAACCGTGTGTTTGGTGTAGGTATTGACGTAAATTTCTAAACATAAACAGATGATGAAGAAACTATTAATGATTGCTGTTGTAATTGCAGCAGCGATGAGCGCAAATGCGCAGGAGAAAGGCACTTTCGCCGCAGGTTTACGTGGCGGTGTACAGATTACGAAGTTGGAGATTCAAGGTTTGGGTATCAAGGAAACCTCAAATCGATTTGGTATCGGCGCTTTTGGTCAGTATAGTCTGACAAACCACTGGCGTGTTGATTTGGAGGGTATCTATCATCCAAAGAAGGATGGTGTTTCTGATTTCTCCCTGGGATTGTATTTCCAGTATTTATTCAATGTGACTGAGGACTTCAAAATCTATCCTCTCCTTGGTTATGGCTTTTCGTTTATACAACAAGAGGGCGAAAAAAGCGATACTGACAGTGGCATCCAGCTGGGTTTAGGTCTGCAGTACAATCTGAAGAACAACTGGTTTGTCGCAGGTGAATATAGGTACCAGCCAGGTATCTTTGGCGATGCTCATTCTCCAATGCTTAGTGTTGGTTACAGATTCTAATTCCTTATGAGAATTCATAAATTATGCCTGTTGGCCGGAATCCTCACATGTGGTCTTATGCAGATTGCGTGTAGTGAAGAGGATGAAGCAGGGGAAGTAGTGACTCCTGATATGCCTGTAGAGCTGAACTGCAAGAAACCCGACTATCTGAAGGAGGGTGACAAGGTGGCACTGATTTCTCCCTCGTACTTCACCCCGATGGAGAATGTGGAGAAAACAGCTGATTTGCTACGTAGCTGGGGATTGGAGCCTGTTATCGGCCCGAATGTGGGAAAGAAGATTGATGGTCAATATGCAGGTACAGTGGCTCAACGTGTGAATGATATCCGCTGGGCAATTAATGATCCAAGCATAAAGGCCATTATCTGTAACCGTGGTGGTTATGGAACCATCCAACTCATTGACCAACTGACTCTTGCAGAACTGAAAGAATCGCCTAAATGGTTGGTGGGCTTCAGCGACATCTCTACGCTGCATGGATTGCTGACCCGTGCAGGCGTAATGAGCATACATGGTACGATGAGTTCGTTTCTGGCCCGTGGCGGCACCGATGCGAACAGCACCATGATGCGTGATCTATTATTAGGTAAGGTGCCTTATTATGAGTTGCCTGCACACAGTCAGAACATTGAAGGTAGGGCCAGCGGCACGTTGGTCGGTGGTAATCTCTGTACCTTCGTGCCTAACCTCGGCACACGGGCTGATGCTACCAAAGGTAAGGACCTGATTCTCTTTGTCGAAGAGGTAGAGGAGTCGATGCACAATATCGACCGTCAGATGCGTATTCTTCAAATGAACGGTGTGCTTGACCGCTGCAAAGGTATCATCTTGGGTGAGTTTACCGACTGTGGCACCGAATTTACTTATGAGAGTGTCGAAGCAATGCTCCATGCGATGCTAAAACCGTATAATATTCCTGTGCTGTGTGGCTACCCTGGTGGTCATGGTGATGTGAACCTTCCGTTGGTGATGGGCGCAAATGTCACGATCGATGTGCGTAGCGATGGTGCAACCCTGAGATTCAATGTCGATGGCTATCAGCAACAGGTGAACACGGCAGACATTACGACTCCTGCAACCCCCGTCGCTACCCGTATGCGCTTAGCGGGAAAAATGGAGTAGGTACAAAGCGGGCAGAAGGAAATACGTAATGGGTTGTTAGCGCTCTCATGTATTGAAGATTAAGCGATAATCCTGCAAATTTTTCTTAAATTTTGCGATAAAGGTTATAAATGGATAATAGAATCTTGTTAAATCGTAAATAATTCCTATCTTTGCAGTTGAAAATTAGAATCCGATGATGAAAAAACTATTGTTTTGGTTTGTATCCTTGTTGACGGTGTCTGTGGCTTATGCACAGATGACGAATCCTGTAAAGGTGCAGTGTCAACTGAAAGAGGTGTCTGCTACTGAAGCAGAACTAGTGTTCAATGCCACAATTGAGCAGGGCTGGCACATGTACTCAACGGAAGTAGTGGAGTTCGGACCAACTCCAACGACTCTCGAGGTGGAAAAGATAAGTGGTGCGAAGCTGAAAGGGAAACTGGCTCCTAAGGGCGCTCCTATCAAGAAATATGAGGAGATGTTTGAAGCAGATGTCTTCTATTTTGAGCATGCAGCTACATTTGTGCAGAAACTGACGCTTGAAGGAGGAAAATACCACGTAGAGGGCTATATGGAGTATGGCGCATGTAATGACCAGAGTTGTACTCCGCCTACAAAAGTGGATTTCAGTTTTGATGGGGAGGCAAAGGCTGCTCTACAATCAGATAAAGAAGAGGCTCCAGAAGCTGTCGAGACCCCTCAGCAACCTGAGGAGGTAACGAATGAGGAGGGGGATTCTGAAGAAACGGATTCTGTTGCTACAACATCTGCTGACTTGTCTGCTGATGCTGATCTTTGGGTACCTGTAGTAGACAAATTGAAGGCATTCGAGGAGAAGACAACCAGTAACAGTTCGCTATGGCAGATATTCCTGTTGGGATTACTGGGTGGATTGGTAGCGTTGGTAACCCCGTGTGTGTGGCCGATTATTCCGATGACCGTAAGTTTCTTCTTGAAACGCTCGGGCGATAAGAAAAAAGGTATTCGTGATGCCGTCATCTATGGAGTTTCGATCGTGGTGATTTATCTCGCTTTGGGTCTGATTGTGACAGCTTTGTTTGGCGCAAGTGCACTGAACGCTTTATCGACCAATGCCATCTTCAACATTTTCTTCTTCCTGATGCTGTTGGTGTTTGCCGCTTCGTTCTTCGGGGCGTTCGAACTACAGCTCCCATCCTCTTGGAGCAACACGGTGGATAGTAAGGCAGAGAAGAC
>CADBSN010000311.1 GCA_902797255.1 uncultured Bacteroidales bacterium
AAATTCCGTAATCTACCAGGGACGGAACATCGCTACGAGAGTATGACATCGCAGATTATGGGTGTAGTCATCGAACGAGCATCTGGCAAACGTTTTGCCGATTATCTCAGTGAGAAAGTTTGGAAGCCATTACAAATGGAATCACCTGCATTGGTAGATATCGACAGTCGTAAGCACGATGTAGCCCACTGCTTCGGCGGCATCACTCTCACTATGAAAGATCTGGCAAAGATCGGTCGACTCTATCTTAACCGTGGCATGTGGAATGGCCGTCGCATTGTGAGTGAAGACTGGATACGTCAATCAACAGAATTTACTGCTGATAACGATGGTTATCATTTCAATTGGTACAACCTATACTATGACGATGCGAACAAAGCAAAATATCCTGGTTTTTACGCCTTGGGCATCTGTGCCCAAGTGCTGTATGTCAACCCATATAAAAAACTGATCATGGTAAGAATCGGACTGCAAAACAACGGATACGCATTTATTCCGTCCTTGTTTGAGCAGCTCAGCTATTCATGGCAGTCTCCGCTAACAGGAAATAATTAATCGATACCTTGCTCCACCCAACAAGGTAACAACACCTTTATACTCCAATTCATAAAGGCAACTGCTGACGGTGTGGAAATTGAGGCCGGTTTCCACTACAATCTGATTGATTTGTTTGTTGTCACAATTACGCAAGACCTGAACAATGGTGGCTTCGTCAGGTGTCAACTCTGGAAACAACGTCTGCTGGGCATTCTCTTCTTTGGCAAACAAAGAACCTTGCGTCCAATTCATCGATTTGAGGAACTCATGGGCATTGAGTATCATCGTCGCTTTCTGGCGTGCAATGAGTTTATTGCACCCTTCGCTGAACTCATCGGAGATACGACCAGGGAAGGCGAACACATCACGATTGTAGGTCGATGCCAGTTCTGCTGTGATGAGTGCCCCTCCATGTTCTGCACTCTCAACAACAATGGTTGCATCTGCAATACCTGCCACAATACGATTACGACGGACAAAGTTAATCTTTTCGGGTGTCGTTCCGCTAAGGTATTCTGTCAGCAGACCTCCGTTTTCTGTCATCTTAACAGCCGTCTGTCGATGCACTGCCGGATAGATGCGATCGAGCCCATGAGCCAAAACGCCAATCGTGGACATCCCGTTTTGCAAAGCTGCCCGATGGGCATGAATATCGATACCATAGGCCAATCCACTCAAAATCAGCACATCCGGGCATTCACGTTTCAGGTCAGCAATAAACTCACGACAGATATCCTTACCGTATTGGGTACAGCGACGTGTGCCTACGATGTTGATGATATGATGGCTATTGAGATTGGCTTTCCCACAGAAGAACAAAACTAACGGCGCATCATTACACTCCAACAACCGCTGAGGATAGTCATCGCTATTCATGGTGTAGGCGGTGATGCGTTTCTTCTCGATATACTCACACTCGGCTTCTGCCAAACGCATGGCTTCACTACAGTTGTTCAGCGCATCCTGAAGCTGTGGAGCGGCATCTGAGATGAGGTCTGTAATATGTTTTCGGTTTTCAAAAATGGCAGTAGCCGACCCAGCCTCTTCATAGAGACGTTTGGCTGTGACAAGGCCTATATGTGGCAATTTGGACAGAGCAATGGAATAGAGGATTTCTTGCTGGTAATCTGTCATATCAAAGGATGTCTACTTCGCTGAGCTCACCATTAACAACACATACAGTATCAACCACACCTTTGAGGGCGACCTTCATATCGGATTTCCTAAAGATGTCTTGGTAGAAGATATACTTGAAACGATCATGGACAAAACGCGACTTGACAACAAACTCATCGCCACTTCGCAATGGGGTTTTGAACCGCATGGTGATGGCTGACACAACAGCATCGATGCCCTTAGCATGCAACTCAGCAAAACTGATACCACGCGAGAGCAGGAACTCATGGCGTGCATGCTCGAGGTAATGCTGATAGTTCGCATTGTTGACAATTCCCTGAAGGTCACACTCGTAATCGCGAACCTTCAGGGATAATTCATGTTGATATTCCATACATTAACTTACTTGGCTTCCTGCTTTCACTTCATGCTCGACGGTTGTGACACTGATGGTGCCATCGTAGTTCTCGGCAGAAAGTATCATGCCTTGACTCACAAGTCCGTTCTTGAATTCACGAGGAGCCAGATTGGCGATAAAGAGAACTTGTTTGCCTTTCAGTTGCTCTGGATCGTACCACTGAGCAATGCCTGATACTATCGTACGTTTCTCAAGTCCATCATCGATGAGGAATTTCAGCAGTTTCTTCATTTTTGGTACACGTTCGCATTCAAGAACAGTTCCTACACGGATATCGAGTTTCTGGAAATCGTCGTAAACGATGGTCGGCTTCACTGGTTCGGCCTTCGCATTTGCTGCCTCGTTGGCACGAACAGTTGCCTGCAGTTTCTCTACTTGCTGCTGAATGGTTTCGTCTTCAATCTTCAAGAAGAGTAGCGATGGTTCGCCCAACTGCTTACCTGCTGGCAGGAGATCTGTCTTACCAAGATCTTCCCAGTTGAGGGTATCCAGACAAATCATCTGACGCAGACGTGCAGAAGAGAATGGAAGGAATGGTTCGAATGCGATAGCAAGGTTAGCTGTCAGTTGCAGAGAAATATAGATGACTGTCTTTACTCGCTCCGGATCTGTCTTAATGACTTTCCAAGGCTCTTCGTCTGCAATATATTTGTTTCCGATACGTGCCAGATTCATGGCTTCCTTCTGTGCATCACGGAACTTGAAATCCTCAAGCAACGCTTCCACTCG
The DNA here is from genome assembly GCA_902797255.1 of uncultured Bacteroidales bacterium. Lineage (GTDB taxonomy): Bacteria > Bacteroidota > Bacteroidia > Bacteroidales > Bacteroidaceae > Colivivens. Next base: position 2,801 of record CADBSN010000311.1, read on the forward strand.
TTCTTTCACTTGAGCAAACTCTGCAAGTGCAACACGATCGGTACCTGTGAGTTCTCCACATGCTGGCACAACACCATTATAATATTTCTTCGTAAGCTGAAGTGCACGATTCACGAAGTTGCCATAGACAGCCACTAATTCGTTGTTACAACGTGCCTGGAAGTCTGCCCATGTGAAGTCGTTATCTTTGGTCTCTGGCGCATTGGCCGTGAGGACATAACGCAGTTCGTCCTGACGATTTGGTAATTCCTCCAAATATTCGTTGAGCCAAACAGCATAGTTCTTGGATGTGGAAATCTTCTCACCTTCGAGATTCAGGAACTCATTAGATGGAACATTGTCAGGAAGGATATAGTCACCATGCGCCTTCAGCATGGAAGGGAAGACAATGCAATGGAACACAATATTGTCCTTTCCAATGAAATGGATGAGACGGCTTTCAGGGTCTTGCCACCATTGCTGCCAAGTGCCCCACTTCTCTGGATTTGCATCGCAGAGTTCCTTTGTGTTGCTGATATAACCAATAGGAGCATCGAACCACACATAAAGCACTTTACCCTCTGCCCCTTCAACAGGTACAGGAATACCCCAATTGAGGTCACGAGTAACAGCACGAGGCTTGAGACCTCCATCCAACCAGCTCTTGCACTGACCATAAACATTAGGACGCCACTCTTTGTGTTCCTGGAGAATCCATTGCTCCAACCAAGGCTGATACTGGTCGAGTGGAAGATACCAATGTTTGGTGCTGCGCTTCACGAGCGGATTGCCTGTCACGGCATTATATGGGTTGATGAGTTCGTCTGGCGAAAGGGTACTACCACACTTCTCACACTGATCTCCGTAAGCGTCCTGAGCATGACACTTAGGACATTCGCCACGAATGTTACGGTCGGTAAGGAATTCGCCTGACTGCTCGTCGTAATACTGCTCACTCTCAATTGCAATGAACTTACCCTCATCGTATAGCTTCTTGAAGAAGTCGGATGCGAACTGGTGATGAATCTTCGAAGTAGTACGACTATATACATCGAACGAAATGCCGAAATCCTCAAATGACTTCTTGATGATGTTATGATAACGGTCTACAACATCCTGTGGGGTGCATCCCTCCTTGCGTGCCCTGATAGTCACAGGAACACCATGCTCGTCACTACCTCCCACAAAGAGCACATCCTTGCCTTTCAAGCGAAGATAGCGCACATATATATCTGCCGGCACATATACGCCAGCGAGGTGTCCTATATGAACAGGACCATTCGCGTAGGGAAGTGCCGATGTTACTAATGTTCTTTTCATTCTTTTTCTTATTTATGCACCAATGTGCCAATATTTTCTCCTTCTATTACTTTCTTCAGATTACCAACAATATCCATGTTAAACACATAGATTGGCAGGTTGTTATCCTGACACATGCAGATAGCTGTGAGGTCCATCACCTTCAAGCCACGTGAGAGAACTTCGCTATAGGTGATGTCATTAAACTTGGTGGCAGTAGGATCCTTCTCAGGATCTGCAGTATAGACTCCATCAACACGTGTACCTTTGAGCATCACGTCGGCTTCGATTTCGATGCCTCGAAGGCTGCTACCAGTATCTGTTGTGAAGTAAGGATTGCCTGTTCCTGCAGAACAAATCACAACTTCGCCATTCTCCATTGCTTCGATTGCTTTCCATTTGGTATAGAACTCACCAATCGGTTCCATACGAATAGCAGTAAGTACACGGCTCTTGCAACCAACTGCACCCAATGCGCTACTCAAAGCAAGAGAATTAATGACTGTGGCACACATGCCCATCTGGTCACCCTTAACACGATCAAAGCCCTTACCTGCACCACTGAGTCCGCGGAAAATGTTACCTCCACCTATCACAATACCTATTTGTACGCCTAAATCATGAATCTCCTTAATCTGTCGCGCATAATCGTTCAGACGATTAACGTCGATTCCATAACCCTGTTCGCCCATTAGACTTTCTCCGCTGAGCTTCAACAATATTCTCTTAAATCTCATATCTGTTGATTACTTTAACTTATTTTGTTACTCCATTACGAGTTCCACCTGTCCAAGTATCTGTAGCAGCTTGGATGCCAGTTGCAGCACTATTTGAAACGGTGATTGAAATGTCGCCTGCCGCCTGGGTCAAAGTCTGGTCAGCCTTGATACCAAAACACTTTGACTGATCAGCGGTATAGGTGCCTCCACTGACAACCAATGTTACATTTGTTCCTTTGAAATCGAGGAATCCTCCATTCTTAGTGGTATCAGTCACCTTGGTACACTTTTTGCCACGAATGCCTCGTGAACCATTCCCAGTTACAGACCCATTAATATTTCCTTTTGAGAATGTGGCTCTGTAGGCAGTACGAATACCTTCTGAGATATCACCACTGACTGCAAAGGAAACAGTACCACCAGACATGGTGAAGAGGCTATCACATTTGATACCTGAACCATCTTTTTGAGACACATTCAGCGTGAGCGTTCCACCTTTTATCTTCACATTTCCATAATCATCAGCATCAATACAGTCGCTTCCACAGTTCGAGATGGTCACTATACCACCATTCATCTGGAAGTAATCATCTTCTGGGGAACCTTTCTCGCCCTTACCACAATGAATACCATCACTAACCGCCTTGAGGACATTAATGGTTCCCAATGATCCCTTGAGTTCAATGTATTCTTTAGCAGAAATAGCATGTTTTACATTACCAGAGACATTAAGGGTTCCTGCACCTTTGAACTCAGCATGTCCCTTCGTATAGAGAGCTGCTTTCTGATCACCGCCCGCATAGTCGGCTAGCGTGTTGACTGTTCCCTCTTGCAAGATGAAATCAATACGCTTACCACATTGGATATCGATAGCTGCACCTTTTCCGCTTGTGAGGGAAACACCACCTAAGATAACAGATAACTTGTAATCGCCATTAATCGTAAGCGAACCATTTGAAGAACTGCCCTCAAGGTAATATGGATATTCCTGAGTAGTGTTCGTACTGTTGATAACCACATGTGAACTTGTTCCACTTGTACAAGTAACACCAGTAAAGGAAGCAGGAATGGTAACTGAAGCCGTTGAACCATTATAAACGATACGAACTCTCTCGAATTGGGGTTCTTCAAACGTGATACTGTCAATTTCAGAAATATCTTGTTCCTCACCAGCAATCGAGATAGTCATCTTGGTGGCATCAAAGGTAATATCACCTATTGATGCTATTTGGTATTTGGAGTAATTAAAGCCTTTGCAGACATACACCGTCTGAGCATGAATCGGAATAACAACTCCTACTACCCAAATTATTCCTAACAGAATCTTCTTCATAGACATATATGCTTTTAATGATTCTGAATATAATCGTAAACCTTCAAAACATCTTGTGTATCTACACTGCCATCATTGTTCACATCTTCTGTAGCACCTTCAGGAGCAGTTGAATTCTGTATGAATTCATAAATTTTCAATATGTCCTGCGTGTCAACACTACCATCACCGTTGATATCTTCTGCAACTATAGAGAGCACACTGAAATACATACGGCTGACAACACTGATAGCCGTAGATTCTTTTGTTCCGTTTTTAAGATTGACTACAATGTTTCCGTTTTCAAAGGTCAGTTTCTGAATGTCTGCCAACTTATGACTTGTAGGCTGCTGGCTTGTTGTTGCTGCGATATACAATGCATAATCGTCATTATCGTCAGCAAATGCGCCCAAACTCATAAAAAGCGCAATAGACAATGCAATCAGTTTTTTCATGTCCATGTTCTTTATCTTATGCGTTAATAATCACTTAAAAATCAATCTTGTATCCTATTCCTACCAAATGCCCGTTCATCTCATCATCGTCATTTTCTGTGTTGTATCGATAATAGAGCGACAACTTGTTCTTTTTGTTTATCTTGTAATCATATCCACCAGTGAATTTCCATTTATTTGCACGATAATTCAAGCCACAGCCATATTCAACTGAAGCAAATATATCGATTGGGAAACCTTTTATATCATATGAAACTGAAAGCCTAGAACGTAAAATGGTACGATCTTTGTGTACTTTGGTTATTTCACTACTATCTAAATGTTTACCTATCACATTACCTTCAGCATCCAAATAATCCTCTCCTGTATAATTGTTATCATAATAATAGGGTGAGATGATCCAATTGATTGTTTCATCATCATTCACAGTGCTATTGTATTCATCAATCCGCCATTTCGTCCGGGTTGTTGTTGCATCACAATAATGACTATATTGAACTATTTCTTTGAGAGAAAACGACCATCGTTTATCTGGTGAATAGCTTATTGTAAGACCTGGATTGATTTTATAACGTTTCCTCCAATAATGGTCGGTTATATTATAGCCTTTCAAGTCTCCTTCGTTAAAATACCCGTCATCAACCAAATCGTCATCTGCCTTGAAATACTTATTATCTTTTTCTTTTAGATTATTGATCCACAAATAGTCGAAACCTGCACTTGCCTTTACAGAGAACTTCTTATCCAAAGACTGATACAAACGAGAGGACAATCCCACACCAAGCACAAAACGATCTATTCGCTCTGCATTATCTTGAGTACGCATGCTTCCTTCTAATTCCAATTTCAACCCACGATACAATTTGGTTTCGCCAGCAACACTGAGTTCATAACCAAAATCGTCGCTTTGAGCTGATGCAAATTGAAAAGATGAAACTGCCAATAATCCTATCACAAACCTCTTAATCATAATTCTTTGGCATTTTGCGTAATGTGTCGTCATTATCCGTATTATCATCTT
>CADBSN010000312.1 GCA_902797255.1 uncultured Bacteroidales bacterium
ATTAATAAGGAGCATGTAAAATCACTCCGCAAGGATAAAGATGGTTATATCCTTGCGGAGTTGGATTCGGTGGACAAGCCACATATTCCTGTCAGCAAAAAATACTATGATGCGTTAGCAGCATTGCTGTAAACCACATCCATGATTTTCTTGCCTAGTGCATCTGCTTCCTGAATGGTCTCAGCCTCACTGTAAACACGGATAATCGGTTCGGTGTTTGATTTGCGCAGGTGTACCCACTTATCAGGGAAGTCGAGTTTTACACCATCAATATCGTTGACTTGTATATCTGGATCGTTTGAGAACATCTCTTTCACTTTGCGTAGGATGGCATCCACATCGGTCGATGGGTCGAGGTCAATGCGGTTCTTTGCAATCTGATACTCTGGGTATTGTTTGCGTAGTTCGCTAACCGTACATCCCTTATGAGCCAGATGAGAGAGGAAGAGTGCAATTCCTACGAGGGCATCACGTCCATAGTGTGCCTGTGGATAGATGACTCCACCATTACCTTCGCCTCCGATGATGGCGTTTGTCTCCTTCATCTTGGTTACAACATTCACCTCACCTACAGCTGCAGCATTGTATTCCTTTCCGTATTTGCGAGTCACATCACGCAGAGCTCGGGTCGAAGAAAGGTTGCTTACTGTGTTGCCTGGTGTAAGGCTCAATACGTAATCAGCTACAGTAACAAGTGTATATTCTTCACCATACATCTGTCCATCCTCGCAAATCATGGCCAGACGGTCAACATCTGGGTCGACAACGAATGCTACGTCGTGTTCGCCGCGTTTCATGAGACTCATGATGTCGCTGAGGTTCTTCTCGAGTGGTTCAGGATTGTGTTGGAAATCGCCTGTTGGTTCTGCATAGAGTGGGGTGATACTCTCTACGCCAAGTTGTTCGAGAAGCATAGGCAGTATGATTCCGCCTACGGAGTTGACTGCATCGAACGCTACACGGAACTGAGCATTCTTTATGGCATCAATATCGACGAGTGGCAGATTGAGTACCAAGTCGATATGACGTTGATTGTATGTGTCATTCTCGCTGTAATGTCCCAGCTGATCTACGTCAGCAAATTCAAAATCTTCCTTAGCAGCAATGGCCAGTACTTCGTTACCTTCTGCTGCATTCAGGAATTCTCCACGATGGTTAAGCAACTTGAGTGCGTTCCAATGGCGTGGGTTATGACTTGCTGTGATGATAATACCTCCACATGCACCTTCCATTGTGACAGCGAGTTCGGTGGTTGGAGTCGATGCAAGTCCTATGTTGACTACATCGAATCCCATACCCATGAGAGTTCCGCAAACGACATTCTTTACCATCTCTCCAGAGATGCGTGCGTCTCGACCAACAACAATCTTGTTGCTTTTGTTTGTTGTTGTGCGACGGATAAGAGTTGCATAAGCAGATGTAAACTTAACGATGTCGAGAGGATTCAATCCTTCTCCTGCTTTTCCTCCGATTGTACCTCGGATACCTGAAATAGACTTTATTAAACTCATATTATGATATACTTATTACACTTCTTTTTTATCCTCCACATGGGGTGTTGGCGACTGCTAAATTCCCAACTGGTAGCTGATTTCGTAATACATCGGCAGCACATAACCTGATGCGTTGCTAGTGCCGGATGAGTGTGGTACAATAATGCGTATTTTGGCGATTTTGCCCGCATTACGAGTCAGACGGATGTAGTCGAATGGCTTGATCCATCCCTGAGGCACAACCGAACTCCTGTATTTTTCTACCATCTTTCCTTCCGTAAACGATGCCTGATAGCGTCTGCTGCGATGGATATATTTCACCAGCATCTTGTCCACAATACTAGAACTGTATTGGTTGGTGGTGATAGTGTCTCCACCTTCGATGTCGTATTCGAAGAAGCGGCAGAGGATGGTTTTACTGATGGTGCTGTCTTTCGACTGCTCCTTAGCCATCTCTACCATCGATTTGCCTTCGCCACGCGCTTCAATCTGCATGTAGATGCCATCTTCATTAAACAGCACAAACTCGTTCTCTTCCAAGTTTGTTGTGGAATCCTGAGCAAGAAATTGCTCCTGCGTTATCACCTTGATGTCGTGGTCTTTGATGAATCTGTTGATGGCATTCTTCTCGCGTTCCTTCATGTCGGCATAGGTCTCGCCATTGTCGCAACTGAAAAACATTGTCATCCCACACAATGCGACCAACGCCCATATCGTTTGTTTCATACTGTTAAGCTCTTTAGTTCTTTGATTCGTTCTTCCTGATTGGCTGCACCAAACACATAACTGCCTGCCACCATCACGTCGACACCTGCCTGAGCAAGGAGTGGGGCAGTACTTGCGTTCACGCCTCCATCCACTTCAATCAGCGCATGCGACCCTGTACGCTCAATCATCTGTTTGAGCATGCGAACCTTGTCAAGAGAATGTTCTATGAACTTCTGTCCGCCAAATCCAGGATTGACTGTCATGAGCAATACCATATCCACGTCTCTGATGATATCTTCAAGCATGCAAACAGGCGTAGAAGGATTGAGGGTTACCGCTGCCTTCATGCCTGCATCATGAATCTGTTGAATCACTCTGTGTAAGTGGGTACAAGCCTCATAATGCACATTCATGATAGAAACTCCCAGTTTAGCCAATCGATTGGTGAACTTTTCCGGTTCCACAATCATCAAGTGTACATCGAGCGGTTTCTTGCAGATTGGCGCCACAGCATCGAGCACGGAAAATCCAAAACTGATATTCGGCACAAACACACCATCCATGATGTCCAGGTGAAGCCAATCGGCCTCACTACGGTTTATCATGTCAATCTCTTTATTTAGACATGTGAAATCAGCTGCAAGCAGTGATGGAGATACAATCATTCTGCGTGATGTTTTGTCAGTTAGTTATTTAATGATGGTGCAAAGATACAAAATAATTACCATTCATGATTTACCATTTACCATTTTTTTGTGAAATCTTCCATTTTTTCACACTTCATTCCTCACTTTTTTTACAAAAACAATTGGAAGATATTTCTAATCATCGTCCTTATCTCTCTTTGGGATGGTGGTCATGAAGGTCAAGGTCAAAATGTCATTTAGCGTTTCGCGTTTCAGTTGTTACAGTTCAAAAACAAGTCATTTGGCAGCTTCTAGCCATACTCTAGCCAGCTTCTAGGCTGCTTCTAGGCTTACTCAAACACTATGGCTAGAGTATGGGTACACTATGGGTACAACGAGAGAAAGGCGAATGAAGGCAGGATTGCTGCGGCAAATCTACGAAACTCCACCATAGAAAAATAGGCTTACCTTTATTTTTATTGCCTCCTTTGATTCAATGCATGGAAAAAAGTGGGGTGGAGCAGAAAAACGAGGCAATAAATAGATGATTCTACGTTATATGTTATAGGCATTATGTTTTTTTTCGTATCTTTGCAAGGAAATTCGAAGGATTATGTTGTCGCAGAAAATATCATATACCGAGATTGCTGAGGCGAAACGCATGTTTGAGGCTTGCCGCAATGTGGTCATCGTGTCGCACATATCGGCCGATGGGGATGCCATCGGCTCTTCGCTGGGACTGTATGAATATCTGAAAAAGAAAGGGAAACAGGTAACGGTGATTGTTCCGAACTATTTCCCGGATTTCCTGAAATGGATGACGGATGCTGATAAGATTCTACAGTACGACCGTCGACGTGCCATGTCGAAGACTTATATTACGGCTGCTGACCTCATCGTGGTGCTGGATTTGAATGAGCCTTCACGACTGGATGAACTGTCCATACCTGTAGTACACTCGAAGGCAAAGAAAATCATGATTGACCATCATCTGCGTCCACAGAAGTTCTGCGATCTCACGATTTCCTATCCTGATGCCAGCAGCACGAGTGAGTTGGTGTTCCGCCTCCTCGATGCTATTGGTGGAATCTCTAATCTGACCAAGGCGGGTGCTGAGAATTTATATGCCGGAATGTGTACGGATACGGGTAAGTTCACTTATGGGTCGAACGATCCGGACTTGTATGTCATCCTATCAGAGTTGCTGAAGAAGGGTATCGACAAAGATAAGATTAACCGATTGATTTATAATAACTACACAGAGGCCCGCTTCAGACTGCTGGGTTATATCCTTTCGGAGAAGTTGCAGGTGTTCCCAGATTTGCATGCCACATTGTTCACGCTGACTCGTGAGGAATTGAGCCGTTTCTCTTATGTGAAAGGCGATACGGAGGGGGTGGTGAATATGCCGCTTGAGATAAAGGGCACGAAGCTGTCAATCTATATACGTGAGGATACCGAGCATCCTCGCATCTATGTGTCTTTGCGTTCTGTGGATGACTTCCCTGCCAACAAGGTTGCTGCGGAATTCTTCAATGGTGGAGGCCATCTGAATGCTGCTGGTGGACAGTTACAGAATATGTCGATGGATGAGGCTGTGGAGATTGCTAAGAAGGCACTGGAAGCTTATTCTGAGCTACTTAAGGCCTAGAGTAGTATGGCACCATAGCCGACGAAGTGATAATTGAAAGTTGTAAAAGATATATGATTCCTATTATGAAGAAACTACTTATCGCAGCATTGGCTGCATTTCAAACAATGACCGTTGTCGCTCAGGTAGCGACAGTAAGCAGTCCGAACGGACGCCTTAAAGTAAATGTAAACATGAAAGAGGGTAGACCTTACTATTCTGTTCTTTATAATGGTAAACAGATGCTCGATGACTCCCCTTTGGGCATTATCGCCAATTTGGGGGACTTTTCCCAGCAGCTGACATTTGCGTCGGCTAAGGAAGAGAAAATCAGCAACGACTACACCCTGAACCGCAGTAAGGTATCGAAGGTTCACTACGAGGCTAATCAACTGACAGTCAACCTCCAGCATGCACGCTATAACTATGCTGTGGAGTTTCGTGTGAGCAACAACGATATCGCTTTCCGCTATAATCTGCCTAAAATGGGCGAGACTGCGAGTGTAGTGATCCGTTCCGAAGTTACAGGATTTGATTTCCCTACGAAGACGACAACGTTCCTCACCCCTCAGAGTGATCCTATGATTGGATGGAAACGGACGAAACCCAGTTATGAGGAAGGATACGGTTATGATACTCCGATGAATAAAGCGTCTCTGTATCATCATGGATACACCTTCCCCTGCCTGTTCCGTATCGGTAACGATGGTTGGGTGCTCTTGAGCGAGACTGGTGTCGATAGCAAATATTGTGGCAGTCGTATCTCGGATATGAAGGATGACGGACTCTATACCATCGAGTTCCCGATGGAAGGCGAGAATAACGGAAACGGTACGGTAGCTCCAGCTTTCTCTCTTCCTGGTCACACTCCTTGGCGTACCATTACTGTTGGTACTACCCTTGAACCTATCGTAGAGACAACAGCCCCTTGGGACAATGTCGAACCGCTGTATGAGACCACCCACCAGTATCAGTTCGGTAAGGGCGTGTGGAGTTGGATTGTTTGGCAGGACAACTCGATCAACCACGACGATCAGGTGAAGTATGTGGCTTTGGCCAAAGAGATGGGTTACAAGTATATTCTGGTTGATAACTGGTGGGACACGAACTTCGGATATGACGGGATGGAGAAGTTTGTGAAGTATGCCCAGAGTCAGGGTGTTGATGTGTTCTTATGGTGGAGCTCTAGCGGTTATTGGAACGATATTGAACAAGGTCCTATCCATAAGATGGACAACCCGATTCAGCGCAAGAAAGTGATGCGTTGGATGAATCAACTGGGTGTGAAAGGTATCAAGGTAGACTTCTTTGGGGGAGACAAGCAGGAGACGATGCGTCTGTATGAAGCCATCCTCAGCGATGCTGACGATAATGGCTTGATGGTTATCTTCCATGGATGTACCATCC
>CADBSN010000313.1 GCA_902797255.1 uncultured Bacteroidales bacterium
GACCGCCGGGTAAAGCATATACAACCCATTGGTTTCTGACAGGTTAAAATGATTCGTCAGAAGGTGCTTGATTTCCTCCACCAGATACTTCAAAATGAAAGCAGCCAATCCAGAACATAGACCCACAATCAAACTAAGCATCAGCACAATCTGACGATTGGTATGATCGCCTTTAATCCACTCTGTGATGTTGTGAATGATGGTTGCTTCGCGTCTGACGAATGAATACTTCATGCTTCTCTTGCTACTAAATGTGTATTATTCTCTAATAATCTGGAACTTCCCATTCGCATCAATTTTGATGATGCTTGATGGTTTGTGCTTTTCCTTACATTGGCGGTTGTATTTCACAACATAGTCTACGGCATTCTTGATTTCGTCCGAAATCTCGTCGAATGTCTGAGCCGTAGGTTCTCCGCTGATGTTCGCACTGGTCGATACGATGGGTTTTTGGAACCTAAAACAGAGTTCTTTCGAAAATTCCTCTTTGGTAATCCTCATCCCGATACTTCCGTCTTCAGCCAATAGATTTGGTGCTAATCCTACAGCTTGGTCGAAGATGATAGTGAGCGGTTTGTCTGACATCTCAATCATGTCCCAAGTGACATCTGCCACATTTCGAACGTATCTGGACAGGCGAGCATCGCTGTCTACCAGACAAATCAAAGCCTTGCTGTCATCACGTCGTTTGATTTCGTAAACACGCTTGACCGCCTCTGGGTTGGTGGCATCGCAGCCGATACCCCATACCGTATCAGTAGGGTAGAGGATAACTCCCCCTTGTCGCATCACGTCAACAGCTTTTTTTATTTCGTCTTGTAACATTTTCCTTTATATCTTTAGTCCTTAGTCTCTCGACTTTTTTAGAATTCGCTAGTGAAATGGAACTTTATATGCTTGAAATCCTGTTGTGCCATCTGGAGCACGTAGTTTGAGTCGGCAAGGAATACATCACGTCCGTCTCTGTCTTTCGCCATATACTGATACTTGCGTTTCTTGAAGGCTTCCAATTCAGCATCATCGTCACTCTCTATCCAACAGGCTTTGTACAGACTGACTGGTTCCCAACGGCATTGAGCGTTGTATTCGTTCTCCAGACGATACTGGATGACTTCGAACTGCAACTGGCCTACCGTTCCAATCAATTTCCTTCCGTTGAATTGATTGATAAACATCTGTGCCACACCTTCGTCCATCAGTTGGTCAATACCCTTTGCCAGTTGCTTGGTCTTCATCGGGTCTGCATTCTCAATGTATTTGAACATCTCTGGTGAGAAACTAGGCAACCATTTGAAATGCAATTGTTCACCTTCTGTAAGTGTATCGCCAATCTTGAAGATTCCGTTATCGGGCAGACCTACAATATCTCCTGGATAGGCTTCCTCGATGGTACTCTTCTTCTGAGCCATAAACTGAGTTGGGGATGAGAATCTCACGGTTTTCCCTTGACGGATATGCTGATAGGGGGCATTCCTGACGAACTTACCTGAGCATACCTTGCAAAAGGCTGTACACGAACGATGGTTCGGGTCGATATTTGCAGTAATCTTGAAGATGAATCCTGTGAACTTCGGTTCTGTTGGTTCTACCAATCGTTCCTCTGCCTGGGTAGGACGTGGACTTGGTGCAATCTCTACGAAGCAATCCAATAATTCTTGTACACCAAAGTTGTTGAGGGCAGAACCAAAGAATACAGGTGCTACTTCTCCGCTGAGGTAAGTGTTGACATCAAATTCTGGATACACTCCTTCGATGAGGTCGAGGTCTTCACGGAGTTTCTCAGCGTCTTTGCTACCTACATGTTGATCCAGTTCTTCGCTGTTGATATCTACTTCTACCTTCTCTGTCACCACTTGTTTGTTGGGAACGAAGAGGTTGAGGTTCTGCTCGTAGATGTTGTATACACCCTTGAACTGCTGTCCTTGATTGATTGGCCATGAGAGTGGACGTACCTTGATTTGCAGTTCCGATTCTACTTCGTCAAGCAGGTCGAATGGATCGCGTCCTTCACGGTCCATCTTGTTGATGAACACGATGACGGGGGTCTTTCTCATTCGGCAAACTGTCATCAGTTTACGTGTCTGGGCCTCTACTCCTTTTGCTCCGTCAATCACGATGATGGCACAATCTACTGCCGTCAGTGTACGGAAGGTATCTTCGCAAAAGTCTTGGTGACCAGGGGTGTCGAGGATGTTTACTTTGTAGTTCTTATAGTCGAATTCCATCACGGACGTAGAGACAGAGATACCACGTTGTTTCTCGATGTCCATCCAGTCCGATGTTGCTGTTTTTTTGATTTTATTCGATTTCACAGCACCTGCTACTTGAATCTGTCCTCCAAACAACAGAAGTTTTTCTGTCAATGTGGTTTTTCCTGCATCAGGGTGACTGATAATCGCAAATGTTCTTCGTTTCTGTATTTCTTGTTCGTTCATACTTATTGGTTGAATGGGAATCGGAACTCACTCAAGTCGATGGCATGTCCCGTTATGGTATAGAGTATCATGAGTACGGCACCTATCATCACTGCTATACCGATTGTTTTGTTAATGATGTAAATGATGCGTACATTGTAGTTGTTGCGCACTTTGTCCACCAGCCATGTCAGCACATACCACCACAGCAATGCTCCTACAACAATGAAGAGGTAGCCGATGATTTGGGCGATAAAGTTCTCCACGATGATGAAAGTGAACATTGCGAATGTGGCAACAAATAGGAAGATAATCAATGGGTTGGACACTGTGACGGCAAATCCCGTTAGGAAGTTCTGTAACAGGGAGCCTTTATTCCGTTTCACAGCTTTCACTGTCTCTTTGGGTTTCGACATGAAGGTGAAGATACCAAACAAGAACAGCAATAATCCACCGATTGTCTTCAGCCATAAGGCTATTATAGGGTCTTCAATGATATCGATGACGAATTTCAAACCGAAACCTGTGATGATAGCATAGATGATGTCCGATACTGCGGCACCTGCTCCTGTTGCAAATCCTTCCCAACGTCCTTTGTTCAGGGTTCGTTGGATACAGAGGATGCCAACAGGTCCCATTGGTGCTGACGCGATGATTCCAATGACCATACCTTTGATGATCATCTCAAAATAACTCGTGTCTTGCAACCAATCTTGGAAGGTGGCATACTGCGGTAGTTGTGGACTGATGATGTCTCCTATCATTCGCTTTTGATTAATGTGGTGGTTTCTGTTATGATGCCGTAGTCTGATTCTACTTCTGAGCTGTGAATGAGTGAGTCGTTCTGACAAAGGATAATTTCGTAGCTGGTTGTCAGGCTGTCATCTTCTGCGATTGCCAACAATGTTAACACACTGTCTTCCAAACTCCATCGACCCGTTTCTGTTTGTTCCTCGTCTTCAATCGTGTAGGTCGAGTCGTTCTGGAATGTCCATACTGCTGTTTCTGCCGTTTCCTCAGGCTCTCCGTCACCAATACGGCTTTCAATGTTCACTTGTGTCCACTTGCCTACTAAATGCTTTCGTTGCAGCGATGTCTCACATGCACTCATTAGAAGAGCCATTACTACGATTCCTATGATATACTTACCAGTTTTCATCTTTTATTATTTTGCTTTTCAACTTTGGCTTTTGCCCAAAATGCTTCCGCTCGGCATAGCTCAAAAGCGTTTTGGCTCTGCTCTCGCTCAATCGCATTTTTCAACTATCTTGCTGATACATATTTGTGAAGGGTTTTGCGAACAGCTCCTGGCCCTGCAAACAATTCTTTCACCATTCCTTCAATCTGCTCACCAAGTCCTGCTTCGTAGAGGTCGAGAGCAAAGACATCCTTGCGTGAGTACAACTGCTTCAAACAGCTCCAATCCTGATCTGGCTTACCGATTTCAAGCGGAGCCACGATTGCTTGCAGTTCTTCGAGCAGTGGGTCAGGCGAACAATCGAATGGGGTTCCGTCATCCTTGATTCCCTTTAGGTAGCGGGCATAGCCTGCAAGCGTGAGAGGAATCAGTATGAGGTTCGACTTGTCCAAACCACGCGCTACATATTTCTTCAGCGTTTCACCGAAGCGGATTGGCAGCTTCTGACTGGTGTCACAAGCGATACGCTGAGGTGCGTCAGGCATAAAGGGGTTAGGAAGACGACGGTTGATGACTGCACCAATAAACTCATAAGGGTTCAGTACTCCTGGGTCAACAACCACAGGCATAGCCTCCATATAACCAATCTTCTGAATGAATGGACGCAAATCCTCATCAGCCATCTCTGCAGAAATCAGCGTGTAACCCAACATGCAACCATAAATGGCCATCGCTGTATGGAGTGGATTCAGGCAGGTGGTCACCTTCATGGTCTCTACCTTGTCCACGGTCTCGCGAGTAGTGTAGAGTGCACCACCTAAGTCGAGTGGGGGACGACCATTGGTATAGTTATCCTCAATGACCAGATACTGCACCTCTTCGGCGTTCACGAATGGAGCGGTGAAAGTGTGCTTTTCCGTCTCTATATAGTCGTTATCCTCGAAACCGTCCTTGGCAAGCAATTCCTTCACTTTCTCGTGTGGACGAGGGGTAATCTTGTCAATCATCGACCAAGGGAATGTCACCTTCTTCTCATCCTTCAGGTAGTTGAGGAAGGCTGCAGGTACCAATCCGTCCTTCACCCAGCGCTCGGCATAAGCAAATACGCCAGCCTTCACCTTATCACCATTGTGTGAGCAGTTGTCCATCGACTGAACGGTGAGAGCCAGTTCGCCTGCCTTGAAGCGTTCGTATAAAAGTGCTGTCACTTTTCCCATCGCGAACATCGGCTTCAGTCCGCGAGCCAAGTCTGCTTCGTTGAAGGTGTAACCCTTTTCAGTAATCGTGAACGAAATCATTTGGAGGCTTGGATTGCGGAAAATCTCCACTAATCGGTTCCAATCCTCAAACTGCGGATCTGCCTTCAGGGCTTCTGTCACACTGGCAATCACTTTCTTCTCGATGTTGCCGTCAGAACATAGGCTGACCGACAATGACAGGTTGTTATAGGGGGCATACGCTTTATCGATGACTTCGAAGTCGAAAGTCTCTGCAACGATCACACCATGGTCGTACTTGCCTGTGTTCAGCGCATCGTTCAGGATGGCTGCTGGGAAGGCGCGGAAGATGTTTCCTCCTCCGAAGTGTACCCACGTTGGCTCCTTTGCGGTTTTCTCTCGCAATGCCTTTATATCGAACTTAGGGAGTTCATAACCTTTTTGCTCCCACTCTGCGGCATTATAGTTGCCGCTAAAAATATCATTTAATTTCATAATTAATCAAAGAATCCAGGTTGTTTGTATTCAATTCCAAGTTCGCGATCTACTGTTGCAATGATGCCCTGAACCTGACCCATTGCGAACATGCGACCCAATAACGTGTAACCGGCATTGTGACCGTGACTCGACTCGTCCATGATGCCACCAGGCTCATCTGTGAAGGTCATGCCATGATCCACACGCATCGGCAGTTGTGGGTTCTCTTTCTCAAAGATACGGCAGAGTTCAATCAGGTCGGCACGTCCACCCAGGTGGCTGGCTTCTGTGAAATCACCGTTAGGGAAGATGTGACAGCTACGCAGGTGAACGAAGTGGGTGCGTGAAGCGAACTTCTTGGCCATCTCAACCACGTTGTTGTAAGCCCCTGCACTCAGACTTCCTGCACAGAATGTCAGACCGTTATGTTTGTTGGGCACAGCATCAAGGAACCACTGGATGTCCTCCTCGGTACGAACGATACGTGGCAAGCCAAGCACCTCGATTGGAGGATCGTCTGGGTGTACACACATATTCATATTGCACTCCTCGCAGATTGGCATAATGGCCTCGAGGAAGTATTTCATGTTCGCACGCAGCTGTGCTTTGTCGATACCTTTATAGAGGTTGAGGAAGTCGCGGAACTTTTGGATAGGAGCTTCATCGTTTTCGCTGAAGTTTCCACTCACGAAACCTTGCGTCTTGATGATGATGGTCTCAACCAATTTGTGATCCTTCTCTGGTGTCATTGTCTTGGCCAGTTCGTCACATTCTGCCAACACGTTGCGACCTTCGCCCCATCCCTCTGGGAACTTGAACTTGGCCCATTCCTCACGCGCACCTTCACGTTTCAGGATATAGATGTCGAAGTAAGCAAACTCGGCATAGTTGAAGTAGAGGTTCGTGGCACCGTTGGGGTTGTTGTGGAACAAATCTGTACGCGCCCAGTCCAATACCGGCATAAAGTTGTAGCAGATAGTGTGGATACCTTCTGCTGAGAGGTTACGCAGACTCTCTTTGTACACCTCAATCTGGTGGTCGCGGTCAGGACCGCCATACTTGATGGTCTCCACTACCGGTAGGCTCTCCACCACGCTCCAGCGCATGCCGTAGCTCTCGATATATGTTTTCAGGTCGTGAATCTTCTCACGTGTCCAAACCTCACCAAGAGGTACATC
>CADBSN010000314.1 GCA_902797255.1 uncultured Bacteroidales bacterium
CGCCGCAACCCATGAGGATTTCGACCTCGCGTTACAAATGTTGGCCGATTTTACGCCCTATCTATCTAATCAGTATCAGGAGATTGATGACAAGAACTCATTGGGTGAGTCACTTGCGACCTTTAAGGGAGAAAATACGTTTGGGAATAACGAGCAAGGAGTGCGCCATAATGCCGACCTGTCGATGATATGTGCCTTTCTGTGTAAGTACGCAAAAGGAAAGGTGACGCTCCCACCATCTGTAAGCTGGGACAAACTGGCCACAATGGCACGCACCACCCTCACCTATTCGTATTCCACCCATAAGGCAAACCGACTCTATCCCTGCAAGAACAATCAATATTGGGGTTCAACCAGTTATCAAGACTACACATGGGAATCTTCGCTTTGGGCTATGTCTGTGGCCTATTCCGCTTTCTTCCAATGGGAACAACTGTCAGCCAAACAACGTGAACAGGTGTACAACTTGTTGAAAGCCGAATGTAACTACGAACTGGAACGCACGATTCCCACCGGATATAAAGGTGACACGAAAGCAGAGGAGAACGGATGGGAGTGTGATGTGCTTGCTGCCACATTGGGACTCTTCCCTCAGGATCCGCAAGCAGAACGTTGGTTCGAACGTCTGCGACAATTTGCTGTTAACTCCTATTCCCACCCGATGGATGCAGACAATGATGAGATAATTGACCCAGATTACGATCAGACCACGATTGCACAACTCTACAAGGGTGCAAACCTCTATGGCGACTTCACCCTGCAAAACCATAATTACTTCCATACCAGCTACCAAAACGTAGTGGCACAGGAACTGGGTGAAGCTGCACTCGCCCTCAAGTTGTTCCAGACCGAAATCCACAATCAAGAACGTTGGAAAACCAACACCCTCATGCATCAGGTGGGATTCGTGATGGACGAAGTGCTGTATCGGCTGGCATTAGCTGATGGAGAGCTAGCGATGCCGAACGGGAATGACTGGAGTTTGTTCCTCTATGACCAAATCACCTCTTTCTCCACGGTCTCATGCTTCATTCGCGACCCCTATGCCCTCATGCTCGAACAACGGGCACTTCGCCAAATCGCCCGTCGTCAGAAAACCACATCCGACGGCTCGTGGTTGCTACGTCCCGATGTAGGCGCACGCCGTATGGGTGTAGAAGCTCATCGCGTCATGATGACGTGGCTGATGCATCATGTTTTACCGACAAACGACATCACTCCTGCAACATGGGAACAATTCCTTTCACACTATTCCGAGACGAGCTATTACCCCGATCAGGATGTCATCACAGCCTCGTCTCCACAACGCTTCACCTGCTTCTCATGGAGTGAGGGGCTGAAGAACTACACAGGCTATTTCGCCCCAACCAGCGAAGAACACAACAACATCATCGTTCCGTTCCGCAAAGGCAACACGGGTAACTTTATCGGTTATTACGAGGTGGAAGGGAAAAAGACAGATGCCGTTGATATCAAACATAGTGTCGTCTATTCCGATTCCAACAGCTACATCATCAGCGGTACACTTGAGACCAACGAACGCATCTTGAGAAACCGTTATATGTTGTTTACAACAGAAAACAATCTTGTTCTTTACTTCGACATGACGCGTGCCACAAGAGAGTGTACCATTACAGCAGAACGTGGAGGACTACTCGCTATCTCAACCGACCCCTTCACGAAAGAGACAAGAACATTCACGCCAAAGCTCTCACCGCTCAACGCTCAACTTTCAACACTCAACTCATCTTGGGTCAATATCGACAATTGCGTAGGTGTGGTGACTCGCAATCACAAGCCGAATAACACCATTGCTTTTGGCGACCAGCAGAACAACAACTCTGTTCTCACCTCGAAGCTCTATACATCTTTCTCCGATACACCTTTCTCCGTACTAGCTGGTGATAAAGTGGGTACACGCCTCATGGCTTGTTACAGCAATGTGACAGCCGAGCAGACCCGACAACTCGACCAACAAGTGAAGCCTGTAACCGACCTCCCAACCAATTGGGAAGGCTATGAGGTTCACGATACGGACGGGAGCCTATACCTTATTATATATAATACGACAGGAAAGACAGATACGAGAGTGAATATGGAAAAGATTACTAACACGTATCACCCACGACTCACCATCATCGTGACTGTTGTTGACGGAGAGTTCGTAGTGCTTCCAATCGCCATTGATCCTACAGACAAATCATAACTATTTATTTAACTAATTGTTTTTCATCTACTAATTACATCTATCATGAAAAGACAAATGCTAACAATCGCATGCTGTATCATTGGATCCATCACAGCATTTGCACAGTCCGAAACGGGCTATCAGTTACCAAAAGGGAAAGAAATCTATATCCCGAAGGAACTGCGAGACAACGACTTCACAAGCCGTGACTCCAAATGGAGCTACTACAGAATGGCATGTACGCCTAACGTGGTGTGTTTCTGGGAAAAAGGCTTTGGTGACGACCTCAGCAAGGCACCCGACCTCGATGGCCACAAGATGACAGTCGACCTGGACAACCTGCTCTCACGCGTCGAGTATTTCTACAATGTCTATCGCGACATGATGGGATTCCTCCTTCCTGGCAGTAATGCAGAGAAATACCGCATGATGGTCATGCTCAACTATTCACTCGAAGGAACAGCCTACGGAGGCAGCTACGACGACACCATTGGAGCACTCTGGATTGCGCCCAACCGCGTTCAGGACAAAACGCTCAACTGCATCGCTCACGAAATCGGCCATTCGTTCCAGATACAGATATCCTGTGACGGACAGTCAAAGGGAATGGGTGGAGGCATCTTTGAGACTTCTGCTCAATGGATGCTGTGGAATGTGAATCCTAAATGGACAACCGATGAGAATTATCATTGGGAGGCATTCAAGAAACTCATTCATCTCAGCCTCTTTAACAGCGAAAACATGTATCACGCACCATTCGTGCTCGAATACTGGAGCTATCTTCATGGCATCACCTACATGGCCGATATGTTCCGCGGAGGTCAGCGAGGTGAAGATTTCACCCAGACCTATATGCGCATGTATCATGTCGACGTGAAGCAGATGGGCGACGAACTGCTCGACTGCTACAGCCGCCTCATCACGTTCGACTTCCCTGACAAGCGGAAGGAGAGTGTGCGCTATTCCTGCGAAATGAAGAGCGAGTTGGAAGATGCAGGTAATGGATGGAAACGTCCAGTCAATGCGCCACAGACCTATGGATTCAATGTTGACGAGATAACCCTTCCTGCAATCGGACAGACCGTAAAAGTTCAGTTCCATGCCCTCTCACAACAGGAAAATATCGGCTACCGATATGGGCTGGTAGCTGTCGACAATGACAATAACCCCACCTACTTGGGAGCGAATTCAGAGGCAAAGAAAACCCTCACCTACAAGAATCCAGGCAACATCAAGAAACTCTACCTCGTTGTTGTCGGATGCCCTACAAAGGAATACAAACCTGCCTCCATGGGATTTGGTCGTCGACGTGGACAACAAGGACAAAACCAACCTGCCGACGAAGGCCCTGTAACCTATCCGTATCAAATAAAATTTTAAACGTTAGACTTTAGATTTTAGCAATATGAAGCGACTTGCCTTTTTATTTTTTCTCATTATTACATCGTTACATGGTACTTTGTGCTCAGCACAGACTCTCTCCTCACCCAATAAGCAAATACGCGTAGAGCTGGATGATGCAAACGGGCTGGCGTTCTCCGTTACAGACGGCTTCAACCAACTCATCGACCGTGTTGATATAGGAATGGTGATTGACGCAAACGGTTCCACCATCAATGTGTCAAAAGCAAAGATTACAGGCCGACCTACCATCAAAACCATCAAGGACGACATCACCGCCCCACTCTATCGCCAAACCCACTACTCCACCACCTACAATCAAGCAGTCGTAAAACTCAATTGCGGAGTCAATCTTGAGTTTCGCATCTTCAACGAAGGTGTGGCCTACCGCTTCGTTACGACCGGTATGAAGGGCAATTACAAGGTTATCAACGAACAAGCAGATATCCATTTTGTAGGCGACTACAACAGCTATCTGCCGTTCACCACCAATACTCGTAAACCTGAGGCGATGGCGTTCCAAGCCACCTACAATGTGGCTCCACTCACACGTCAGAAAGACCTGCTCGCCTTCCTTCCTGCTGCCATCGATTGCCAGACGGCTAAGATCACCCTCATGGAGAGCGACCTCGAAGCCTACCCAGGTATGTTTGTTAAGGTAAGTGGAAAAAGTCTCAAAGCGCAATTTGCCAAGTATCCCAAGACTACAGCTTACTATCAATGGCGCAAGCAGCAATATGTCACCAGCACAGAAGACTATATCGCTCTGTGTACCACCAATCGTGCCTTCCCTTGGCGTATTCTCGCCATCAGCCACAAAGATACAGAGATGCTCGACAACAACATGGTCTATTCGCTTGCGACACCCAACCGCATCGGCGAAACCTCTTGGATTCGTCCAGGTAAGGTGGCTTGGGACTGGTGGAACGACTGGGCCATCTCGGGTGTTGACTTCAAGGCAGGCATCAACAACGCCACCTATAAACACTACATCGATTTCGCCTCGAAATACGGTCTCGAATACGTCATCCTCGACGAAGGATGGTACCTTCCATCAAGTGGCGACCTCCTCACAACCATCCCGGAAATCGACCTGCCACTCCTTGTAGATTATGCGAAAAACAAGAACGTAAAACTCATCCTGTGGTGTGTATTCAACTGCCTCGACGACAATATCGATGCCATCTGCGAGAAATACGCCAAGATGGGTATCGCAGGATTCAAGGTCGACTTCCTCGACCGTAACGACCAGACAGGTGTAGAGATGATTTATCGTATTGCTGACAAATGTGCCAAGTACCACCTGTTGCTCGACTATCACGGCATCTATGCCCCTACGGGCATCAACCGCACCTATCCTAACATCATCAACTTCGAGGCCGTGTTTGGGATGGAAGAGACGAAGTGGACCAAGAACGGTGAGCAGGACATGCCGCTCTACGATGTCACATTCCCTTATATCCGTCTGCAATGTGGATTCACAGATTTCACCCCTGGAGGCTTCCGTAATGCAACCTCAAAGGACTTCCAACCTGTGAACAACAACCCTATGACGATGGGTACACGTTGCCACCAGATGGCACACTACATCGTTCATGAATCACCCCTTACCATGCTGGCCGACAATCCTACTATCTACGAACGCGAAGCCGAGTGTACACGATTCATAGCAACGCTGCCATCACAATATGAAAGCATGCGTGTCATTGACGGAAAGATGGGACAGTATATCGTCACACTTCGCACAGACAAAGAAGGAAACTACTATGTAGGCGGAGAAACCAACTGGGATGCACGCGACATCACCCTCGATCTCAGTTTCCTGCCCACAGGAAACTACAAAGCTGAGATCGCTACGGATGGCATCAATGCCGACCATGTTGCGACCGATTACAAGATTGAGAAACAATCCGTCTCATCTACCACCCGACTCCCCATCCACATGGCATCAGGAGGCGGATTCGCCATCAAACTCATCAAACAGTAAACGAATCAGGGAATCATAAAAGGAGCGGTGTCATGCGAAAACCATGTATCTTTGCATTAAATCAGAATTACAAGTCCATTGGTCAATCCATGTATGTATCGACAAATTATCATATTGATTAGTTTTTTGCTTATGTCTGTCTCGATGTTTGCAGAAGA
>CADBSN010000315.1 GCA_902797255.1 uncultured Bacteroidales bacterium
CTTTGGGGATGTCGATATGGTCGAACAGGTTGCGAGCCATAAACGAGTGATAGCTCTCAGGATGCTCCTCGGGCAGGTTGACATACTCATCCATGTTGAACGTCAACACGTTTTTGAATGACACACGGCCTTCCTTGTTTGCTTTGACAAGGCATGCATACATACCTTCGGGTGAACTGCCAGTAGGCAGACCCAGCACAAAGGGCTTCTCTGCTGTGGGCTTGAAAGCATTGATACGCTCGATGACGTGCTCAGCAGCCCACTGCGACATTTTCTGATAGTCAGATTCAATAATTACTCTCATAAGTCTAAAAATATAAAGTTTTTATTTCTTATCGGGCGCAAAGGTACAAAAAAGATTTGAGATTTGAGATTTGAGATTTGAGATTTTTGTTCGGCGACAGCAAAATTTCTTTCATTTCTCTTCATTTCTTTCATTTCTCTTCATTTCTTTCATTTCTTTTTCGTACCTTTGCACACAATAAACATATTATATGAAAGAATTTGTCATTTCAGAAGTCAAGGCTGAGACAGCCGTACTTGTGGGACTCATTACACAACAGCAGGACGAAGCGAAGACAAAAGAATATCTTGACGAGCTGGAATTTCTGGCTGACACCGCTGGTGCCGTCACCGTGAAACGCTTTACGCAGAAGGTGCAAGGACCCAGTCAGGTGACCTATGTCGGTAAGGGTAAACTCGAAGAAATCAAGCAATATATCAAGCAGCAGGAGGATGCCTATGATGAGTGGATGGATGCTCATCGGAGTTTTGATGGCACGATAGTAGTGACGGGAGACGAGGATTGCCCCCAGCCCGTAGGTATGGTCATCTTCGACGATGAACTCTCTGCCAAACAAATCCGTAATATCGAACAAGAGTTGAAGGTAAAGATTCTGGATCGTACTAGCTTGATTCTCGACATCTTTGCCATGCGAGCACAAACAGCTGAAGCCAAGACGCAGGTGGAGTTAGCACAATACCGTTACATGCTGCCTCGTCTGCAACGCCTGTGGACCCATCTGGAACGTCAGGGAGGTGGTTCAGGCAGTGGTGGCGGAAAAGGCTCAGTAGGTCTGCGTGGACCTGGTGAGACACAGCTGGAAATGGACCAGCGCATCATCCGGCAGCGCATCTCCTTGTTGAAAGAGCGTCTGGTGGAGATTGACAAGCAGAAAACCACGCAACGCAAGAACCGCGGACGCCTGATTCGTGTGGCACTGGTGGGCTATACCAATGTTGGCAAATCGACGATGATGAACCTATTGGCAAAGAGTGATGTCTTTGCTGAGAACAAGCTCTTTGCCACCCTTGACACCACCGTCCGCAAGATGGTCATCGACAACCTGCCCTTCCTGTTGGCCGACACCGTAGGGTTCATCCGTAAGCTGCCCTCCGACCTGGTGGAGTCGGTCAAGTCGACACTCGACGAGGTACGCGAGGCTGACCTGCTGGTGCATGTTGTCGACATCTCACATCCTGACTTCGAAGAGCAGATAACAGTGGTAGAGAAGACACTGGCCGATCTGGGATGCAGTGAGAAACCGTCGATGCTGGTATTCAACAAGATTGATGCCTATACATGGACACCACAGGATGAAGACGACCTGACAGAGCCAACCCGTGAGAATATCTCGCTAGATGAGTTGAAGAAGACGTGGATGGCAAAAATCACTCCCACCCCTCTTTTCATTTCAGCGAAGAAGAAGGAGAATATCGATGAGCTACGTGACATTCTTTACAAGAAGGTGCGTGAACTGCACGTCCAGAAATATCCGTATAACGACTTCCTTTATCAAATAGAGGAATCGTAATAACGTTATAACGAAATAGCGACACAACGGTAATGAAACATTGAACCAAAAAAAGAATATATGAGAGATTACAGACATTTAACTGGAGAGGAGATTAGTGTTCTCGAAAGCAACAGCTGCTGGGCCGAAGATTGGAATCGAGTGATGGTTGACGAGGACTATCGTCCCTATAATTTCCACCGTGTCATGTTTTATGGCGATATCCGTCTGGGTAAGTTTGATAAGATGGTTGAAGTGGCCAAGGGTTTCGAGAAGCATTCAGGCATCAACGATGCCACCCTGCGCAACGTCACCGTGGGCGACGACTGTCTCATTGAGAAAGTAGGCAACTTTATCAACAACTACACTATCGGTGACGACTGCTACATCTCGAACATCTGCACGATGGAGACGACAGAGGGAGCCACTTATGGTGAGGGACACATGGTAAGCGTACTCAACGAGATGGGCGATGGCAATGTCATATTGTTCCACGACCTGAACTCACAGCTGGCAGCCTTCATGGTGAAGCATTTC
>CADBSN010000316.1 GCA_902797255.1 uncultured Bacteroidales bacterium
CCTGAACCAGAGCGCTCACGGAGATATCGAGTTCGGACACATCTGCACTCGTATGCGTGTTCCTCGTAAGGTAGTTTGCGGCTATTGGAAGAATGAAGATTGCCAGAAAAAGATTGCTGTATGGGCTCGCGTAGCTGCTGGTGTTGCTGATGCAAAGAACGTACGCTGTCTGATGTTCGGTATGAACATGAACAACGTTGCAGTAACAGATGGTGACCGCGTAGAATTTGAGCAGCGTCTTGGTTATCACGTTGATTACTACCCTGTTTCTTCACTGATGGAGTATTTCAAGAAAGTAACTGAAGCAGAAGCTGATGCTTTGGTTGAGGAATACAAGAAACTTTACACTATTAAGATTGATGAGAGTGGCGAGCAGGTTTACTGGGAAAAGGTGAAGAATGCAGCAAAGGCAGAAATCGCTCTTCGTCGCGTTTTGAAAGATGAAGGTGCTACTGCCTTCACAACTAACTTCGATGACCTTGGTGATGCAGATATTGACGATCCTAACTTCGTTGGTTTCGACCAGATTCCAGGTCTTGCATCTCAGCGTCTCATGGCAGAAGGTTTCGGTTTCGGAGCAGAAGGTGACTGGAAGACTGCATGCCTCTATCGCTCACTCTGGGTTATCCAGCAGGGAATGCCTATTGGCTGTTCTTTCCTTGAGGACTATACGCTTAACTTCGCTGGTGACCGCAGCTCATGTCTGCAGAGCCACATGCTTGAGATTTGTCCAATGATTGCTACCGACAAGCCAAAGCTTGAAGTTCACTTCCTTGGTATCGGTATCCGCAAGCAACAGACTGCTCGTCTCGTATTCACCTCAAAGACTGGACGTGGTATCAAGGCAACTGTTGTTGACCTCGGTAATCGTTTCCGCCTCATTTCTCAGGAAGTTGAGTGTATCGAACCAAAGCCAATGCCTCATCTGCCTGTTGCATCTGCACTTTGGGTTCCACAGCCAACATTCGAGATTGGTGCAGGCGCATGGATTCTTGCTGGTGGTACTCACCATAGTGCATTCTCATACGACATCACAGAAGAGTATTGGGAAGACTTCGCAGAAATGTGCGGTATTGAGTATGTTAAGATCAACAAGGACACGAAGACATACGAGTTCAAGCAGCAGCTGCAGAACAATGAGATGTATTACATGTTGAACAAAGCTTTGAAGTAATATATATGACTGCAAAACAAGTAATTCAAGAGGGTAAAGCCATTCTCGGTATAGAGTTTGGCTCTACCCGTATTAAAGCTGTTCTTATCGATCAGGATAATAAACCCATAGCACAAGGCAGCCACACATGGGAAAACCAGTTGGTTGACGGACTTTGGACCTATAGCATTGAAGCTATATGGTATGGACTTCAAGATTGCTACGCTGACCTCCGTAAGAGTGTTTTGGAACAATATGAAGTAGAAATTGAACGTCTTGCTGCCATCGGTTTTAGCGCAATGATGCACGGATATATGCCATTCAAAGGCAACGACATTCTCGTACCTTTCCGTACATGGCGTAACACCAATACTGGTAAAGCAGCAGCAGAACTCAGCAAACTCTTCAACTACAACATTCCTCTCCGTTGGAGTATCAGCCACCTCTATGAGGCTATCCTTGACAACGAAGAGCACGTAAAAGACATCGATTTCCTGACTACACTTGCTGGTTATGTTCATTGGCAGGTAACAGGACAGAAGGTGCTAGGTGTTGGCGATGCTTCAGGTATGATACCTGTTGACCCAACAACTAAGACCTATGATGCCACGATGGTAGCTAAATTTGATGAGTTGCTCGCAGCTAAGGGATTGCCTTTCAGACTGCTCGATATCCTTCCAAAATCGCTGAATGCAGGCGAGAATGCAGGATTCCTCACTCCTGAAGGTGCACTCAAACTTGATGTCAGCGGTCATTTGCAGCCAGGTATTCCTGTTTGTCCTCCAGAAGGTGATGCTGGAACTGGTATGGTAGCTACTAATGCTGTTCGCCAGCGTACAGGTAACGTTAGTGCAGGTACATCGTCATTCTCTATGATTGTACTCGAGAAGGAACTCTCAAAGCCTTACGAAATGCTTGATATGGTTACCACCCCTGACGGCTCGCTCGTAGCGATGGTACATTGTAACAACTGTACTTCAGATATCAACGCATGGGTAAAGATATTTAAAGAATATGCAGAACTCCTAGGTGTAAAGCAAGATGCATTCTCACTCTACTCTAACCTCTTCAACATTGCTCTCAAGGGTGATGCTGATTGTGGCGGTCTCATATCTTATAACTATATCTCAGGAGAACCTGTTACTGGTTTGATGGACGGACGTCCACTCTTTGTACGTAGTGCGAACGACAAATTCAACCTTGCTAATTTCATGCGTGCACATCTTTATGGTGCTATTGGTGTGTTGAAACTTGGTAATGACATCCTCTTCAACGAAGAACATGTACAAGTTGATCGCATCACAGGTCATGGTGGTTATTTCACAACTCCAGAAGTCGGACAACGCATGTTGGCTGCAGCACTTAACTCTCCAATCTCTGTCATGGAGACAGCTGGTGAAGGTGGAGCTTGGGGTATTGCGCTTCTTGCAGCTTATGCTGTCAACAACACAAAGAATCTCTCATTGGCCGACTATCTCGATCAGGTTGTATTTGCTGGTAATGCCGGAACGTCAATTGCTCCTACTCCAGAGGAGGTTGAAGGTTTCAATCGTTACCTTGAAAACTACAAAGCAGACCTCGCTATCGAGCAGGCAGCAGTAAATCATCACAAACTTTAAGTTCCATTATTATTAAATATAAGCAACAAATGGCAAATTCTATTCAAGTATTAAATCACGCAGCTGACAACATTCGTATTCTCGCTGCATCAATGGTAGAAAAGGCTAAATCTGGTCACCCAGGCGGTGCTATGGGTGGAGCCGACTTCATCAACGTACTGTATTCTGAGTATTTACAATATGACCCACAGAAACCTGAATGGGTAGGTCGTGACCGCTTCTTCCTTGATCCAGGTCACATGGCTCCTATGCTCTATGCTCAGTTGGCGCTTATCGGTAAGTTCTCACTTGCTGAGTTGGCACAACTCCGCCAATGGGGTTCACCAACTACTGGTCACCCAGAGTTCGAAGTAGCACGTGGCATCGAGAACACTTCTGGTCCACTGGGACAGGGTCATGTATTTGCAATCGGAGCAGCTATCGCAGCTAAGTTCCTTGCAGCTCATACTGGCAACCCAACATTTGCAAAGGAAACCATCTATGCATATATCTCTGATGGTGGTATCGAAGAGGAAATCAGCCAAGGTGGTGCTCGTATCGCAGGTATTCTCGGATTGGACAACCTTGTAATGTTCTACGATTCAAACGACATCCAGCTCTCTACTGAGACAAAGGAAGTAATGAACGAGGACACAGCTGCTAAGTATCGTGCATTGGGATGGGAAGTTAAGACCATCAACGGAAACGATGCTACACAGATTCGTGAGGCTATCGAATGGGCAAAGGGTGTTCAGGGTAAGCCTGCACTCATCATTGGTAAGTGTATCATGGGTAAGGGTGCTCGTAAGGATGATGGTTCATCATACGAAGCAAACTGCAAAACCCACGGAGCTCCACTTGGAGGTGACGCTTATCGCAACACAATCACCAACCTTGGTGGAAACCCAGACGATCCATTCCAGATTTTCGACGATGTAAAGGATCTTTATGCTAAGCGTGCTGCTGAGTTGAAAGACATCTGCGCTGCTCGTTATGCAGAAGAGGCAGCATGGGCTGCAGCTAATCCAGACAAAGCTGTTCAACAGGCTGAGTGGTTCAGTGGTGCTGCACCAAAAGTTGACTGGTCAGCAGTTCAGCAGAAAGCTAACGATGCTACTCGTAGCGCTAGCGCAGCTGTACTTAGCGTACTTGCAGAGCAGGTTCCAAACATGATTTGTGCTTCTGCCGACCTTTCTAACTCAGACAAGACTGACGGCTTCCTCAAGAAGACTCATGCATTCAAGGCTGGTGATTTCTCTGGTGCATTCTTCCAGGCTGGTGTTGCAGAGCTTACGATGGCTTGCTGTTGCATCGGTATGGCACTTCACGGAGGTGTCATCCCTGCATGCGGAACCTTCTTTGTATTCTCTGATTACATGAAGCCAGCTGTTCGTATGGCTGCCCTCATGGAACTCCCAGTTAAGTTCATTTGGACTCACGATGCATTCCGTGTAGGTGAAGACGGTCCTACTCACGAACCAGTTGAGCAAGAGGCACAGATTCGTCTCATGGAGAAACTGCAGAACCATAGCGGTAAAAACTCTATGCTTGTTCTCCGTCCAGCTGATGCAAAAGAAACTACTGCAGCATGGAAACTTGCAATGGAAAACACCACTACCCCATCTGCGCTCATCCTTTCTCGTCAGAACATCACAGATCTGCCAGAAGGAAACGACTACAGCCAAGCAGCTAAGGGTGCATATATCGTAGCAGGTAGCGATGCTAATCCAGACATCGTTCTCGTTGCTTCAGGTTCTGAGGTTTCAACGCTCGTAGCAGGAGCAGAACTCCTCCGCAAGGATGGCGTGAAGTGCTCAATCGTTAGTGTACCATCTGAAGGCCTCTTCCGTACTCAGTCTGCCGACTATCAGGCAAAGGTACTTCCTGCTGGTGTGAAGAAGTTCGGTCTTACAGCCGGTCTCCCTGTTAACCTCGAAGGTCTCGTTCCACGTAACGAAGGCAAAGTATGGGGTCTCAGCAGCTTCGGATTCTCTGCACCATACAAGGTGCTTGACGAGAAACTCGGATTCACAGCTGATAATGTTTACAATCAGGTAAAGAGCATTCTGTAATAAGAAAGCTCCATAAGAGCATGAAAAAACCCGGAGGATTTTCCTTCGGGTTTTATTTTTAGGATTTGTTTTTGCTTTAGCGAAGCTCTGATGCAGCTTGTGCAGCTCTTTCTGCTTCATCCTTAGCCTTACGAGCTTTCTCTGCAGCCTTCTCAGCCTTCTCTTTAGTCTTGATTGCTTTATCAACAATCTTTTTCTTCTTCTTCAGTTCTTTAAGTTCACTTTGTTGCTGTTTCAGTCTCATCTTAACCGCATATGAACTTTCACCTGGATTCTGACCGTGTTTTTCTGCAAATTTAGCTTGTTTAAGATCTACCTGTACTTGCTTGATGTCAATCTGCTTTTGAGCGATGTCCTTTGCATACTGTGCACTGAGTTCCTTGTCTGAGAGACGAGAATAATCTTGTGCAGATGCAAATGTACTTACGCATAGAAATGCGAGAAGAATAAATGTCTTTTGTAACTTCATAATTGTATATATTATAAATAATGTGTTTTACAGCATAAAGAGCCATCAAAGATGACTCTTTATATTTTGGCATTTTTTGGAAGTGAGAATTACTTCTTAGCAGCTGCGATAGAAGCCTTACGGAACTCCTTACCTACCTTCTCGAGTTCGAGAGTAGCTTTGCGTACACGTGCAGCAGCAGCCTTGTTGCCTTCTGACTTTTCAATGTCAGCCTTAATTGCATCAACGAGAGTGTTGATCTGAGCGATTAATTTTTTCATTTGTAACAATTGTTTAAAAGTTAATAAATAACATTTGCTTTAAAGCATGGGCAAAGATAATAATAATTTACCATTTACCAAATACTATTTTCGTTTTTTTTTAGTTTTTTTTTAATTATTGCCCTCCATGTACGTATTTTGCACTTTTTGAAGCTTTTCATTGCTTATATACGAGATTTAAAATCAACATATTCAAATTGCTTCCAAAGGGTCAAATTCTCCCCTCTACGTATATAGATGTTGGGTAGTGGCATTCCATTGAAGGTATTGGTTTTCACCATCGAATAAATGGCCATATCTCCAAACACTACCTCATCTCCTTCACACATTTCCTGTGTAAACTGATAGACACCAATAATGTCACCAGAAAGACAGGTTGGCCCTCCAAGACGAAAGACGCATGAACTTCTCCTGTCTCCCTTAAATGGAAATGATTCCTTTGGAAGAACAATTGGTGGTGTGTAGGGCATTTCTATCACATCGGGCATGTGACAGGCCGCAGATGTGTCAACAATCACATTCTTCACCCCATCGCTTCCTATTGGTTGCACTTCCATCACTCGGCAATGCAACTCTCCGGCATTGAGTGCGATTGCCTCACCAGGTTCTAAATAGACCTCCAACCCATATTCTGTCTGCATCCTACGGATACATCTTTCAAGACGTGGAATATCGTAATCTGCACGAGTAATATGATGTCCACCTCCGAAGTTGATCCATTTCATGCCTTGCAGATACTTTCCGAACTTCTCTTCTACAGCATCGAGCGTAGTCTCCAGATCATCTGAATTCTGTTCACAAAGTGTATGGAAATGAAGTCCGTCCAGCAACGAAAGATTATCAGTCAGTTGTGATTCAAACTGTGAGAGTGTGGTTCCCAGTCGACTACCAGGAGCACATGGGTCATAAATGGCATGTCCTTCCTGTGTTGAACATTCTGGATTGATTCTTAGTCCTACCTGAAGTCCAGCTTTCTTCGCACGTGCTCCATAAAGTGCCAACTGACGTGGTGAGTTGAACACGATGTGATCGCAAATGTGAAGTATTTCGTCCATTTCGTCTTCATGGAATGCAGGCGAAAAGATGTGGTTCTCTCCCGTTGGCATCTCCTCATGGCACAGGCGAGCTTCATAAAGCCCAGAGGCCGTCATACCATTCAGATATTGCGAAATAAGCGGATACAAGCCATAACAGCTGAAACACTTCTGAGCTAACAGAATCTTACAACCTGTACGGTCGATCACACCTCGAAGCACACGCAAGTTTGCTTCAATCAAATCCGCATCGATAACGAAATAAGGGGTCTTCATATCACTTTATGGAACCAAGACTGGATGCTCATCGACCTGCCAAGGAAGTCCCCACTTGTTGAGTGCGTCCATGTATGGATCAGGATCGAACTCCTCTACCGTAAACACACCAGGACGTTTCCACAATCCCTGTAGCACCATCATGGTTCCGATCATGGCAGGAACACCTGTTGTATAGGATATTGCTTGCGAACCTACTTCCTTGTAGCACTCCTGATGGTCACACACATTATATATATATAAGGTGCGCTCCTTGCCATCCTTGATACCTGTATAGATACATCCTATATTGGTCTTTCCAACGGTACGAGGTCCCAACGAAGCTGGATCTGGCAGCAATTTACGCAAGAACTGAATCGGCACAATCTCGTGGCCCTCAAACTCTACGGGTTCGGTTCCCAACATGCCAACGTTCTCCAAACACTTCATGTGTGTCAGGTAGCTCTGTCCGAAGGTCATGAAGAAACGGATACGCTTCACATGTGGGATGTTCTGCGCTAACGACTCTATCTCCTCATGGTGCAGCAGATACATATCCTTCTCCCCTACTCCTTCAAAATTATAGGTACGATGAATCTCCATCGGTTTGGTCTCAACCCAATGGCCGTTCTCCCAATACGAACCGTTCGCACTCACCTCACGCAGGTTAATCTCAGGATTGAAGTTCGTAGCAAACGGATAACCATGATCACCTCCGTTACAATCCAAGATATCTATCGTGTGGATTTCATCGAAATAATGCTTCTGAGCGTAAGCTGTAAAAACACTGGTTACACCAGGATCAAATCCTGTTCCTAAGAGAGCGGTGATACCTGCCTTTTCGAATCGTTCACGATAAGCCCATTGCCAGGAATAGTCGAAGTAAGCCGTGAAGCCTTTCTCCTTGCAACGCTTTTCGTAGATAGCACGCCACTCAGGGTCGTTGGTATCCTCACACTCATAGTTAGCAGTATCCACGTAATCCACCTTTGTCTTCAGACATGCTTCCATAATGGTGAGATCCTGATATGGGAGTGCAAGATTGAGCACAATGTCGGGCTTCGCTTCATTGATGAGCGCCACCAACTGATCCACCTTATCGGCATCGACCTGAGCAGTCGTAATCTTAGCCTTCGTCTTGCCTTCAAGCTTCTTTTTCAATGCGTCACACTTGCTCACCGTACGGCTAGCTATACAAATCTCATTAAACACATCTGCGTTCTGAGCGCATTTCTGAATAGCGACACCAGCCACTCCTCCGCAGCCTATAACCAATACTTTCTTCATAGCTTTATATTCTTATTTATCATCCTCTAACACCTAGGCCTAAAGTCCCAGTAACAATTCCCTTACCAACTTACCTGCAACAGCTGTTGACACACCTGTAGGGTCAAGCGTAGGAGCCAATTCCGTCACATCCAGTCCCACAATATTCAACCTACTGCACACCATCATCAGGGCTTCACGCAACTCGTGGAAGCTCACGCCACCTGCCTCTGGTGTACCTGTTCCAGGAAAGACCGATGGGTCGAGCACATCAAGGTCAACGGTCAGATAAACCGGCACTTCTGCCTTTTCCAGTTTGTCCACCACAACCTCCAGACCTTCCAATTTCAATGGATGAAAATCTGTATGTCCTGCTTTTGCCCATTCAAACTCAGTTCGTTCGCCTGAACGGATTCCAAACTGATGAATCCTTCCGTCTCCAATCAGTTCATAACAACGGCGTATCACACATGCATGCGAAAGCTTCACACCCAAATAGTCATCACGCAGGTCTGCGTGGGCATCGAAATGAACGATATGTACATCCTTATATTTCTTCTGTACCTCGCAGAAGGCACCAAATGTTACCAAATGTTCGCCACCCAGCATAAACGGAATCTTACCATCACTCAATATCTCAGCTGTACGTTCCGAGAGCGCATCGAGTGCCATCTCAGCTGACCCCATTGGCAACTCTATATCGCCGGAGTCGAATACTGCAATGTCTTCAAGGTCTTTATCCAGATAGGGCGAATAGGTCTCCAATCCATACGACTCATGTCGGATGGCAGCGCTTCCGAATCGTGCTCCTGGTCGATAGCTGGTTGTAGAATCGAAGGGGGCACCAAACAAAACGATGCGAGCATCCTTATACTCCGCATCACAGGCGATGAAGGTCTCTACGTTCTTTCTCATTCCACTTTTGCTAACAGTTTCTCCACATATGCAGGAAGTGCAAAGCAGCCTTTATGGAGGTTCGTTGTATAGTAGTTAGTCTCAATTCCCAATTGATTCCATCTCTTGGCATTCAGATCATCCACAGGATGGTATTTCTTTGAAGCATAGCCGAACAACCAGTAACCCGATGGATATGTAGGGATATGTGCCTGATACACACGACTGATTGGGAAGCACTCCACTATTCGCTTGTGTGCCTTCTGGGTCTCTGCACGATCCTCGGCATAGAAAGGCGACTGATGCTGATTCACCATGATTCCGTCATCTTTCAACGCCTTATAGCACGAACCATAGAACTCACGCGACAGCAGACTCTCACCTGGACCATAGAAGCCTGCAGAGTCAACGATAATCACGTCGTACTCTCCCACGATATGTCGCACATATCTCAAAGCATTCTGGGTATAGATGGTCACCTTCGGGTCATCCAGTCCGTTTGCAGAGAAAGGCAGGTATTTCTTTGCGGCTTCCACCACTCCAACATTCACCTCTACCATATCGATACGCTCCACCTCAGGATACTTCAGCAACTCACGCACCACACCTCCGTCGCCTGCACCAAACACCAGTATCTTCTGTGGGTGTGGGTGTACAGCCATTGGGATATGTGTCATCATCTCGTGGTAGATAAACTCATCGCGCTCCGTCATGACGATATATCCGTCTGCTGTCAGCACTCTGCCATATTCTGGCGATTCGAAGATATCGATGCGGTTATGGTCGTTCTCTTCCGAGAAGATATGCTTGTTAACCTTGATCGACAGCTTCACATTCTCTGTATGTAGCTCAGAAAACCAAAATTCCATCTTAATTATGAATTATGCATTACAAATTATGCATTAATAAATCGTTGCTTCTTTAATCACATTCAAATACTCAATCTTCGGATCTTCCGGACCAGTCATCGAGCAACCCTTCTCCTTTGCGTAGATGATGTAGTCAATGATTTCCTGCGTGATACGTTCACCTGGGGCCAAAATAGGAATACCAGGGGGATAACTCATCACGAACTCCGTACAGATACGTCCATTGGTCTCCCTAATCGGTATCATCTCCTCCTTCGGAGCATAAAACGCCTCTTGCGGACTCATCACCACCGAAGGATTGATATATTCATGGTCAAACAGACCTGTACGGTCTTTCTTGAATCGTCTGCGGATATCATACAGGGCGCTCACCAGTCGTTCTATCTCACGCATGCGGTCACCAATCGAGATATATGCCAGCGTATTGCCGATATCACCCAACTCCATTTGGATGTCATACTCGTCTCTCAACAGGTCATACACCTCGATACCTGCCAGACCCACATCCAATGTAAATACGGTTAACTTCGTCTTATCGAAATCAAAGATCGAGTCTCCGTTGATCAACTCCGAGCCGTAGGCATAGTAGTCACCTATCTTATTGATTTCTGTACGCGCATATTCAGCCATATTCACCACCTCAGCAAACGCCTCCTTACCCCTCAAGGCAAGATTCCTGCGCGAGATGTCGAGCGAAGCCAACAACAGATACGAAGCACTCGTGGTCTGAGTCAAGTTAATCACCTGTCGCACATAACCAGGGCCTACCGTTGAGTTCGTCAGCAATATGCTACTCTGCGTCAGACTACCACCCGACTTATGCATCGACACACACGACATGTCAGCGCCTGCAGCCATTGCTGATATCGGCATATCGTCGCCAAAGTAGAAGTGAGTTCCGTGAGCCTCGTCCACCAGCACCAGCATGTTATGCTCATGTGCCAACTCTACGATTTTCTTCAAGTTCGAACAAATACCATAGTACGACGGGTTATTCACCAATATCGCAACTGCATCCGGATTCTCCTCGATGGCCTTCTCCACCTGCGAAATCTTCATACCTAACGCAATACCCAGACGGTTATCAACATCTGGATTCACATAGATAGGAGTCGCTCCATTCACAACTAATGCATTGATCACACTTCTGTGAACGTTACGTGGCAGGATGATTTTCTCACCCTTCTTCGAAGCCGTCAGCACCATTGTCTGTACAGCCGAAGTAGTACCACCGACCATCAAGAACGCATGAGCTGCACCAAAAGCCTCGGCAGCCAAGTCCTCAGCCTCCTTGATGACAGAAATCGGGTGACACAGATTGTCGAGCGGCTTCATGGAATTTACATCCAATTCCACACATTGCTTTCCCAACAATTTCACCAACTCAGGGTTACCGCGACCACGTTTGTGGCCTGGTACATCGAAAGGAACCACTCTGTTCCTTCTGAATTCTACTAACGCCTCATAGATAGGGGCATACGCTTGGTTACTCAATTTCGTTTAATTACTTTAATTTCTAGGGTACAAAGATACATGGTTTCTATGAAACCACCAAAGAAAATTGGTATTATTATTTGCTTTTGAACACGAATTACACAAATAACACGAATATTTTTGACAAATATAATAAAAATACTTCTTCTGGTCGGAACTGTCGTTCTCGATGTATCAACTGTCCGATGAACCTTGTGAGCAAGCTCCCAGCTTTCATCTGCCATTTGCTCCATCCATCCCTGTGGGATTACGACCACTCGAAGCAAAGATATTAAAAACTATCTTCTCCCCATAGAGGGGGAGCTAGAGGGGGTCTTCTTTGTTATCTTTGTCTCTATTTCCCTTGAACTTTTGATCTTTTCACTCTTTCAACTGACTTTCAACTTTAAACTTTCAACTTTAAACTATCAAGTCCTCCCCCTAGAGGGGGAGTTAGAGGGGGTCTAATCTCTCCACTCTCTCCGCCAATGTCGGATGCGAATAGCTCACAAACACCACAAACGGATGCGGAGTAAGGTTCGACAAACTCTTTGCCGACAACTTCTTCAATGCCGAAGCCTCGAACGCCCCTACCCCATGATCCTTCGCAAACTGGTCTGCCTCACGCTCATTCTTCCTTGACCTCACACTACTCAAAATCCCCATCACCATCGTCAGAGGCGTATACAACATCGAGAAGACCGTCAGATTCACATAGAACGAAGGCTCCGTGCTTCCTGCAGCAGCTGCGATCTCATGACTGTCAATAATCAGTCCGAACAGATAAAACGTAACCAACGTGGTCAGTAATCCCACGAACACCGACTTCACGATATGCCGATGCTTATAATGCCCAATCTCATGAGCCAGGATACCCACAATCTCATCAGTCGTCAACTGCTCCATCAACGTGTCATACAACACAACCCTTTTCTGACGTCCCCATCCTGTGAAATAAGCATTCGAATGTGTTGTTCGCTTCGAGCCGTCAATCACATAGATATTCTTCAGGTTAAAACCCACCTTCTGGGCAAAAGCCTCAATGGCATCACGCAGTTCACCCTCCTCCAAAGGAGTCTGCTTGTTGAAGAGGGGCACCAACAATACAGAATAGAAATACTGGACAAACAACATCACCACCGACACAACACCCCAAGCCAGCAACCAGAAATACTCAGGTGTCAGGTTATAAATCCACACCACAAGCGCCAGCACACCGCCACCTAGCACGATGCTAAGCGCCAGACTCTTCAGGGTATCTAAGATATACAGTTTAGGAGTCACCTTGTTAAATCCGAAACGCTCCTCCACAACGAACGTGTCATAGATGTCGAATGGCAAATCAATCAACCAACTAAGTCCTCCAAACAATCCTAAAAATAATAAGGAACGAATAATCTCCGAGTCGCTCACCCCACGCACCAGCTCATCCGCCCAGCCGAAACCTCCGAAAGCAAACACCCCGATGGTAGCCAACACACTCACCAACGACGACCAGAACCCTACCCTCTTGTTCGCACGGAAGTACGCCTGCTGCTTCCTGTAACTAGCCTCGTCATAAAGACCCTCCAACACCTTCGGAATAGGACGTTTCGATGCCTTTATGTTCAGGAGCGACAATACCTGGTCGAACACATATTCAACCACCTCAATCACTATGATAATACAATACACCATTTATATTTACCATTTATTCATTTACCATTTACTATTTAATTTTGAACTCTTTCAACTGACTTTAAACTTTCAACTTTAAACTTTCAACTTTACAAGTCCTCCCCATAAAGGGGTAGAAAGAGGGGTCCTTTTTACCCCGATTTTAAAATTTTCCACAAAGTTACAACATTTTTTTCGGAAAAAGCATTGTCAAACCAAAAAAACTTACTAACTTTGCAGTCGCTTTTGAGAAGGGCAGGCTTAAAAACCTACAGAAACACACTCAAAAGCTTATAAGGTTAGACTCGCTAGCTCAGTAGGTAGAGCATCACACTTTTAATGTGGGGGTCTTGGGTTCGAGCCCCAAGCGGGTCACCAAAAAAAGGTTGTCAATCGACAAC
>CADBSN010000317.1 GCA_902797255.1 uncultured Bacteroidales bacterium
AATTAGCCGAAAAAACGGAGGATTGGCACACCTATTATATCGCGTATCAGCGATTGGCAGCAGCCTTGTCGCAGGGAAATCCTGACGAAGCTTTGCATCTGATGAAGAAAGCCTTGACTATCTACGAGCAGCATCCTGATGATGAACGCAACTATGTCATCCTGCTCGACTATGCTGGCACCTATGCGGCACAAATAGCCTATTCTACGGATGGGTCATACGATGAAGCATTCGATTTCATCCGTCGAGCCTACGACATAGCTGAGAAAAATCGCATGACCGACCTCATGTGTCAGACACTCACTAGCCTTGCAAACATCGCTTGGGCAAACGAAGACTACCATCAGGCACTCGACGATGCCCATCGTGCAGAACCTCTGGCAACTACAGACCTGCTGCCAGGCACATTGCAGGTGCTGGCTCGCTGCTATCTCAGCCTCAACATGCTCGACTCTGCAGAAACCATCTATCGAAAGATAGAACCAGGCGATGATGTCCATCTGGCCTATATCGTACAGAGTAACCTCGCTAAGATTGCACTTCGGCGTATGGGAGCTACACGTGTGGAGAATGATATCGACGATGCCTTCGAGCAGGTGGAGGACTTCTATTACAAAGCTCTTGAACAGAAAGATCAGTACTATCAGGAGACGTTGCGTCAGGAAATGGAGAATCAGCAACTGGAGTACCGCTCGCAGATGTATAGCCGTACATTAGTTATCGTCATCATTGCTGCGATACTCATCCTTCTGATGGTTGTGCTGGCCCTCCGCTATCGCCTTCGCATGCTCCGTCAGCAGCGGGAGTACGAAGAATCAAAACTGAAAAACGAACTGATTATTCAGGAACAGGAGAAACGTCAGTTGCAACAAGAGGCAGATAACCACAGAAACTTGTTACATCAGGCAAACGAAGTGGTGGCATTCCTGCAAAACTACATCCTCGAACGCACGGAGGTGGTGAAGAAACTCAATCAGGAAAACGATACGCGCATCACACTCAATCCACGTGAATGGAGCGAGATAGAGCGTACCCTCAATGCCATCGATGGCAACCGCTTCGCCAACATCCGTGAGCAATACCCTGATTTGCAGGAAGACGATATCCGTCTGTGCATCCTCACCCGTCTTGGACTCAGCAACCGCACCATCGGCAACATCTACTGCATCACCATCTCGGCTGTTCAGCATCGCAAGCTCAAGCTGAAGAAAGACATCTTCGGAGAAAGCAATCCTGACGTTACATTGGAACAAATATTGACGAGATAACGATCACATATATTGAAATAACAACAAAAACAATAACAACGATGAAGAAACTATTATTTTTATCTTTGATGCTCCTGCCAGTGTTGGCAAGTGCTGCTGATGTGAAGATTAACGAGACAAACTTCCCGGATATAAATTTCCGCAATTGGTTACTCAGTCAAGAGTATGGTAAAGATGGAGTGTTGACGGATGATGAGATTGCCAGCATCGATTCTATTAACGTTGAGAGCAAACGTATTTATAGTTTGGAAGGCATTGAACATTTTACATCGCTAACAAGTTTAAACTGTGCAAGTAACAGACTGACAACGCTTGACTTGTCGGGATGCACGTCGTTGATTACGGTCGATTGTCATGCGAATGTGCTCCATTCGCTCAATCTCACGGGTTGTACATCGCTTGAGACGCTTTGGTGTAACATGACGTCAGATGTATGGTACGATTCTGTATGGAAGTGGGATCTGATGGCATCGCTCGACCTATCGTCATGTACAGCATTGAAAGATTTGCAGTGCGATTATGCAAACATCACTCAGCTGGACCTTTCACATTGCACAAAACTTGAGAAATTGTCGTGTACGCACAACAAACTGACGGAACTTGACCTTTCGTGCTGTCCTCTGTTGACAACACTCGTGTGCGCTTCTAATCGCGAGCTGACCTCAATCAACCTTTCGGGGTGTACGGCTCTTTGGTATATTCAGTGTAACGGATGCCAACTTTCAGCTATCGATCTTACTGACTGCAAGGGACTCGTTGATATAGACTGTGGCAATAACCAACTCACATCCATCGATGTGTCACCATGCACGAAATTGAAAGGTTTAAGAGTTGTCAGGAACCAACTCACATCTATCGATGTGTCAACATGTAAGGACCTCATATCGATAGATTGTCAGGAGAACCAACTAACTACACTTGACTGCTCTGGTCTTACTGAACTTCAGACGATTCTCTGTGGCATAAACGCTCTTACTTCAATCAAGATTTCAGGATGTTCTAAGCTCCTGCATTTATTATGCGAGTTTAATAACCTTGGCCTAGATGCATTCCAGCATATTGTGACCAATATTCCTGAGTATCATGAGGGTGACTTTAATGAGGAAATCGATGGGGCATTTATGATTGTCTATAGTGAGAGTACGATAGAAGGTGGTTATGACAATACTCCAGACCATAATCTCTGCTCTAAAGAGCAAGTCGCTATGGCCAAAGCCAAGGGATGGGCGGTATATTACGAAAACAATACGGGGCATTCCCTTCCATACGAAGGTGTTGAGGTGCCATACCGTCCTCTTCTTGAGGAAGGTAAAGTATGGACCTATCATTATCATGGATATAATGGTCGAGAGTATAATGTGGGTCGTGTTATGGATGGTGATACCATCATTG
>CADBSN010000318.1 GCA_902797255.1 uncultured Bacteroidales bacterium
AGTTGGCCCAGATGGAAATCAGCAGGTGGGCACCGTCATTGTGCATGCCGTTAATCATCTGAGGATAGGTAGTCTTGAACTCAGGATTGAGGAACTCCATCGCGTTCCACTGGTTGTTGCCACCCCAGTACTGCCAATCCTGTACCACGCAATCGATGGGCACCTTCTGTGAACGATACTTCTGCAACACACCCAAAGTCTCGGTTGCACTCTTGTAGCGCTCCTTACTCTGGAAGTAACCGAAGGTCCACAGCGGCACCATCGTGGCCTGACCCGACAGTTGGCGTACTAGACGCTGCACATCATCACCATTCTCCTGCGAACCAACCAGCACATAGTAGTCTACCGCATGAGCAGCCTCAGTTGTGAAGGTAGCGCCGGTCGAAGAATTGTCGCTGAAGTCGCAAGGGCCGTAGAGGTCCCAATACAGACCGTAGCCACGGGTGGAATGGAAGAATGGAATCCACACAGACATGTTGTTTTGCACCATGTGGCTATAGCTCTTGTTGCGATGATTCAGGGCCCCGTCCTGCACCTGTCCGAAGCCGTAGATGGCCTCACCTGTTGAGAGTCGGAACGACTGCGACACGTTGTAAGGGTCGATGGTGTGTGAGGTACGCTTAGTGAACGTGGCCCTCGCCCGTTCCTTGATCAGTGTAGTACCATCTGGACGGAAGAACCCCAGTATGCCTGTCTGTTTGTTGCACGTCACCATCACACGCTCCGTCTTGAGTGTGTCGGTCGTGGTTCCTTCCCTTTTTGTTGGATTCACCGTTTGGGGATTCATGGTCACCACCACTTTCGGGTCGCTTTTCCCCAATATATCCGACTTCTGATATTTCGTCACCCTGACAATCTCAGGAGAATAGAATGTGATTTCCGTCGTTGTGTTTCCAACGGTAATAGAGTAGTCCTGTGCAAAGGCATGGGTCAGTACAAGAGGCAGAAAAGCCGCAATGAGGGCTCTTTTCACGCCCATGAATCGTTCAATAGTTTTAAGCATGATGATAAAATGATTAGTTCTTCTGTGTGCAAAGATACAAAATATTTCACTTCGTGCAAAATGCTACGCCTAATTTTATCACTTTTTCACTGTTTATTGTTCGTTTTTGAAAAATTTTTCTCTATCTTTGCACTTGTAAGCGAAAAATGCGATTAAGTGAGTGCAGAGCCAAGCTCGCTTGAACTATGCCGAACGTTAGCATTTTGCGCGTAAGCCAAACATTCATGTAGATGTGGAACAACTAACGGATAAAAATTAATACCATGAAACTGAAAAAACGAAAAATCAAGTATTCAGCAATATTCCTTTTCTGCTGGTTCGCCCTGTTGGTATTGCTGGTCGATGGAGTTATTGGATTCCAGACATTGGTGGACTCTTGCGGGTCTTACGCATTTGTTGAGGTATCATTGGTGCTGTTGGTGATTCTACCGACATTAGCCGTCTATGTCTTCACAAAAGAAAAATAGCATTTTGCGCCAAAAATGCTATTAAACCAAGATGCATAGAACTATCAAAGAATCAACAAGTAGTGATATTATGAGAAACGAATGTAAGGAAAAAAGTTACGGTGAACTCATGACTGCACTTGACCATTGTGAAAAGGGGTCAGAGGCGGAGTTTGAAATATATCAGAGGTTGGTGGAACTTGCCGAGAAAGATGTTGAGGCTTTTGAGGATGACCTTGAGACAGATGTGATAAATCCGAACACAGGTGAATTGTTTGGGATGATTCCCTCTTTCCTTGATGACTTGGCTGCCCCGATGGATAATCTTTCGCGGATATACATTGAACGGAAGGAATATGCCAAAGCCCTAACTTTGTTGGAGATGGCCTTACCGATATATCGAACGTTGGAAATTCATGATTCCGACTACACTTATCAGCGCTGCTATGCATTGAAGGCGATGATAAAATGCCTGAGGGAACTTGGGCAGAAGAAACTAGCTACGCTCTATGGATATGAACTGAAGCATCTGGAGCGGAACGTATTGGAAGTGAGGGAGAGAACAGTGGAAAAGAGTAAATAGACCATAATTATGTACGATAGACTGAAACAGTTGATTAATGACTTGGATTCAATTGGGATCCATCCATTTATAGGCTATGGAAATCCTGAAGCCAAGATTTTGATTGTAGGCAAAGAATGTGCTTTGAAAGAACATACAGAACCATGGATTAAATTTTATGAGCCCAATTTTAAACAATGGAAAGAAAGCTTTGATGGTCATGGCTTCTGCTTCAGGCATGGAGAAACACCTTATGACTTTGAACACGGAAACTTTCATCCCATCTACCCATTCTTTAAGCAATACAACAAGATACATAGAGGAATGGATAATGATGGTAGAACAAGTGCAACATATTTCTACTACCAAAGATTGATAGAAAAAATACGTGCTTGTAATGGCTATACAGAGAAATCTGAATACGTTGATTTCTTTAAGGATTGCTTCATTACAGAGCTGAACGACGCATGCCGTCCCGATAACAAGAATCTTGACAGCACACAACGCAGGGAAACGGAAGATAATATTAGGAATCGGTTTGACTGGATGCGAAAGACGAATTTCTTCAATCAGTTCAAGGTTGTCATCCTTGCATGTGGTCCTTACGCTGACGCTATTAAGAATGATAAGACATTAAGGAGGAATTTATTCGGCGAAGCGAATGTTTTCTATTGTCACCAATTATCCAGATGGGATACTTCTTTGGACACAATAATCCCTGAGATACGCGATACATTGAATTGGTAAAAACATATAACGACTATGAAGAGTTTTAAATCAACTGCGTGGCTGTTGCCACAACCCGTGCTGATTATCGGCACCTATGACAAAGAAGGTAAGCCCAATGCCATGAACGCTGCTTGGGGCGGCCAGTGGGATATGCACCAAATCATCA
>CADBSN010000319.1 GCA_902797255.1 uncultured Bacteroidales bacterium
GAACGTGACGGCACGTTTCGACAAACCTTTCGTGAAAGTGTTTGAAGAGGAGCGTGAGTTGACTGTGATTCTGTTGGTCGATGTGTCGGGCAGTTTGGATTTCGGTACCATTAGCCAGACGAAACGGCAGATGGTGACGGAGATTGCCGCTACGCTGGCCTTCTCGGCCATACAGAACAACGACAAGATCGGTGTTATCTTCTTCTCGGACAAGGTGGAGAAATTCATCCCTCCGAAGAAGGGTAGGAAGCACATCCTCCTGATTATCCGCGAACTGCTTAATTTCCAGCCAGAGAGCAACAAGACTGATATAGGTCAGGCTGTGGAGTTTATGACGAACGCCATCAAGAAGCACTGTACGGTGTTCCTGCTCAGCGATTTCTATAATGCCAAGGATTTCCAGCAGGAGTTGACGATTGCCAATAGACGTCACGACGTTGTAGCCATTCAGGTGTATGACCAACGAATGACGGAGTTGCCCAACGTGGGACTGATTCGGTTGGTAGATGCAGAGACAGGCGAGGAACTCTGGGTCGATACGGCTTCGGCAGCAGTCAGACGTGCCCATCGTGAGTGGTGGGTGCAGCATCAGGGTAAGTTGAACACGATGCTGACCAAATCGAACGTAGATAATGTCTCTGTTCGTACGGATGAGGACTATGTGAAGTCGTTGATGAATTTGTTTAGGAGGAGAAGCTGAGGTGATGTAAAGTTTAAAGTATATAGTTTAAAGTT
Source organism: uncultured Bacteroidales bacterium (assembly GCA_902797255.1). Lineage (GTDB taxonomy): Bacteria > Bacteroidota > Bacteroidia > Bacteroidales > Bacteroidaceae > Colivivens. Next base: position 736 of record CADBSN010000319.1, read on the forward strand.
TATAGTTGAAGAATTGAAAAGGATTCGAATTATAGGGTTCATCGCCGCTTTGTTCGGTGTCGTATCGCTCCAAGCACAGGTGATTGTTGATGCTAAGATTGATTCTACACGGATTCTGATTGGCCAGCAGACAGGAATCATTGTGGACGTAAGTGCGGATGCAGGAAAGAATGTAGAATTCATGCACTACGACTCTTTGCAGCAGATGATACCAGGTATTGAAGTGCTGAAGATGTCGGAACCCGACACGCAGTTGCTGAACGATGGAAAGCGGATGGTGCTCACTCAGCGCTATCTGGTCACTTCGTTCGATTCGGCCCTCTACTATATCCCACCGATGACGGTGAAGGTAGACGGTAAGGAATATCAGTCGAAGACAAATCTGGCACTGAAGGTGTTGACCGTGAATATCGACACGATGAAGGTGGATAGTATCTACAGTTTCAAACCAGAGATGGCGCCACAATTCAGTTGGGATGATTGGAAACCTGTTATCTGGTTGGGTGTGGCATTGTTGCTGCTGACGGTTTTGCTGATATATGTTGTGGTACGTCTCATTACTAACAAACCGATTATCCATCGTATCAAATTGCGTCAGCATATAGCTCCTCATAAGGTGGCGATGCAGAAGATTGCCCAAATCAAACAGGACAATCTGGTACAGAGCGAAGACTCGAAGGAGTATTACACTCAGTTGACAGATACATTGCGTCAGTATATTTCAGAGCGGTTTAAGTTCAATGCGATGGAGATGACCTCAACAGAAATCATTGAGCATCTACAGGCAGAGAACGATGAGGAGGCTTTGCGTGAGTTACGTGAGCTGTTCCAAACTGCCGATTTGGTGAAGTTTGCCAAGTATACAACCCTCATCAACGAGAACGACCGTAACTTGGTGACTGCCGTAGAGTATATCAATCAGACCAAGATAGAAGAGGAAATCAAACCACAACCTACAGAGATTGTTGTAGAGGAGAAGCGTTCGAAGATAGCCAAGGCTGTTCTCGTGGCAAGTATCGCCATTGTGGCCATTTTCATCATCGTGCTGATATGCTTCCTTGCCTATCGATTGTATTATCTGTTTATTTAACAATGAAGCATCATGGTATTCAATAATCCATACTATTTTATATTGCTCACTGTGCTCATACCCTATATCGTTTGGTATGTGTTGCGAAGCAAGAAAAGCAGGGCTACGCTCAAGATGCCGGAAGCAGCCAAATACAAGACGCTGCCGAAGTCGTTTCGCCAGTACCTGATTCATGTGCCGTTTCTGCTGAGGGTGTTGTTGATTGGACTGGTGGTTTGTATTCTGGCACGTCCGCAAAGCAAACACTCGTGGAGTGATACTGATGTTGAAGGTATCGACATCATGATGGCTGTCGATGTGTCGACCAGTATGTTGGCCCAGGATTTCAAGCCGAACCGCGTGGAAGCTCTCCGTGAGATTGCCCAGCATTTTATAGAGAAACGTATGAACGACAATATCGGTCTGACATTCTTCGCTGGAGAGGCTTACACCCAATGTCCGCTGACTACCGATCATGCAGCCTTGATGAATCTGTATATCAGTGCTGATACACGTATGGCTGCTAACGGTACCATCGATGATGGAACTGCTATCGGCGACGGAATCATGAATGCCCTGCTGCGTCTTCGTGAGAGCAAGGCTAAGTCGAAGGTCATCATCTTGCTGACTGATGGTGTGAACAATGCTGGTAACATTTCTCCTGTCACAGCTGCTGAGATTGCCAAGAAACAGAAGGTGCGTATCTATACCATCGGTATTGGAACAACCGGAATGGCTCCGTATCCGCTACCTACGGGTGGTACCATCAGTCTGCCGGTGGAGATTGATGAAGCGACGATGACCAAGATATCAAAGGAGACGGGTGGCCAGTATTTTCGTGCTCAGCGAAATGCGGAACTCGATGCCATTTATAACGATATAGACAAGATGGAACGTACGAAGTTCAATGTACGGCAATATAGCAAGCGCAGTGAACTCTTTGAACCGTTTGCACTTGCTGCCTTGATTGTGTTCCTATTAGAATTGTTGATGAGGATGGTGGTATTGCGCCGCCTGCCATAAATAGATGAAGATATGTTTAGATTTGCACATCCATTATATCTGTACCTGCTGACGTTGATACCTGTGTTCACAGCCTTGTTCGTGTTCTTGAGGTATCGCCATAAACGTAATCTGGCAAAGTTTGGCGACATCAACTTGTTGGTTCATCTCATGCCTGATGTATCAAGGGTTCGTCCGATTGTGAAGTTCACGCTACTGATGCTTGCTCTGGCACTTATCATATTCATCATGGCGCGTCCACAATATGGTATGCGTAACGAGGAGGTCAAGCGTTCGGGCATTGAAGCTGTCATCGCTGTCGATGTGTCGAACTCGATGTTGTGTGAAGATATTTCTCCTAGCCGACTGGGTAAGTCGAAGATGATTGTCAGTAAGTTGGTTGACCAATTGGATGAAGATAAACTGGGGTTGGTGGCATTCGCGGGTACTTCAATCACGTTGCTGCCTATCACCTCTGACTATGTATCCGCAAAGATGTTTCTCGACCAGTTGAATCCGAAGACCATCTCGTTGCAGGGCACAGACTTGGGTGATGCCATTCAGAAGTCGATAGCAGGTTTCTCACAGAATACCGCTACAGGTAAAGCATTGATACTTATCACCGATGCAGAGGACAATGAACAGAATGCCGTAGAAGCCGCAAAGATGGCCAATGAGATGGGTATTCGCATCTTTGTCCTTTCGGTTGGTACTCCACAGGGAGGTCCGATTCCTTTGGGCAATAATCAGTTCAAGAAGGATATGGATGGAAATGTGGTGACGACGAAACTGAACGAGTCGGTAGGCAAACAAATCGCACAGGCAGGAAACGGTGTGTATATACATGTGGATCGTACGGATGATGCCCAGTCGATGCTGGAGGCCGAAATAGCGAAGATGCAGAAGGAAGACTACACCACATCGATGTACTCGGAATATGATGAACAGTTTATTGCTGTAGCCATTCTGCTGTTCATCGTACTCTGTGTGGAACTCTGTATCCTCGACAAGAAAAACAAGTTGTTCCGTCGTTTCAAACTCTTTAATAAATAATAACGTATGAAACTGTCAAAATATCTCTTCACAATCCTGTCGCTGACACTTTGTATGCAGCTCATGGCTCAGAGCAGCGATCGTGATTGTATCCGTATGGGAAATAAATACTTCCGTGATGGAGATTACAATAAGGCTGAGACCTATTATCGTAAGGCCCTTGATATGAATAAGTCGTTGGAAGCGTTCTACAATCTGGGTAATTCCATCATCCCCCAAGGAAAGGACTCTGTGGCATTCGAGCAATACAAGAAAGCCCTTGAGCAGATTGCCGAGACTTCTGAGAAGAAAGCCTATGTATATCATAATATGGGCAACCTATCTTATCTTACGGGCCGTAGCCTGATGAAGGCAAACAGTCCTGATGCGATGAAATCGTTTGAGCAAGCCGTAGACCTCTATAAGAGTGCCTTGAGATGTAATCCTGCTGATAATGAGACACGATATAATTTGGCGATGGCTCAGTATATGCTGAAGAAGAACCAGCAGAACCAAGACCAGAATCAGCAGAATCAGGATCAAAACCAAGATCAGAACAAGGATCAGGACAAGAAAGACCAGCAGAAGGATAAACAAGATCAAGGCGACAATAAGCAAAACCAGGATAAAGAGCAAGATAAGAAAGATCAGCAGAACAAAGATCAGCAGAATCAGCAAAATCAGCAGAACAAAGACCAGCAGGAAAAGAAGCAACAGCAACAACCTGCTGAACCGCAGAAACCACAGATTGACGATAAGACTGCTGAACAGTTGCTCAATTCTGCCCAACAAGACGAGAAGGCTGTGCAACAGAAAGTACAGAAGGCTGAGAAGGCTCATCGTCAAGGACTTGAGAAAGACTGGTAACCCTCAAATGTAGAACCGATAATGCATATAGTACAGGACAATGAATAAGTTATATATTTCACTTCTGACAATACTCTGGTCGTTATCGACCCTCTCCCTGTTTGCGGATAATGTGACGTTCAGGGCTTCTGCTCCTTCTATCGTGGAAGTTGGTGAGCGTTTCCGTGTGCAATACACCGTTAACAGTCAGGATGTGTCGAACTTCACCTATCCGAAATTTGAAGGCTTTGATGTGATGTATGGCCCAAGTACTTCGCAACAGAGCAGTTTTCAATATATCAACGGACAGATGTCCCAAAGTTCTTCGTATACCTACACATTTACCCTGATGGCCACCAAGGCAGGCACCTATAACATCCCGCCTGCAAGTGTTGTGGTAGGAGGACAGACATATAAGTCACAAGGGTTGAGTATACAGGTTGTCGCTGCTAGTGGTGGTGGACGATCAAACCAGCAGTATCAGCAGGGTAGTCGTCGTCAGAGGATGCAGGAGGATAGTCCTCGGCAACAGTCGACCACCATTTCGGGCTCCGACCTCTTTATGACGGCTACAGCCAACAGAACCAACGTGTATGAGCAAGAGGCGATATTAGTGACATATAAGGTGTATTCATTGGTCAATCTTACCCAGCTTGATGGCAAGTTGCCAACGCTTGACGGATTCCAGATTCAGGAAATACCTCTGCCTCGCAACAAGGAGTTTACGCCAGAGAATTACAATGGACGTATATACCATTCTGTCGTATGGAGCCAGTATGTACTCTTCCCTCAGAAGTCAGGTGATCTGGTTATCCCATCGATTACCTATGAGGGCGTTGTGGTTCAGCAAAACCGTACCATCGATCCGATTGAGGCGTTCTTTAATGGAACGGGTGGTTTGGTAGAAGTGAAGAAGAAGATTACTACGCCGAAACTCACCATCCACGTAAATTCGCTTCCTAATAAACCTGTCAACTTCTCTGGTGCTGTGGGTTTGTTCTCTGTTTCGTCTACCATCAGTTCTGAAAAAGTAAAAGCCAATGATGCAGTCACACTGAAAATCAACGTGAAGGGTACGGGTAATATGAAGCTGATTTCGGCTCCTGAAGTGGCATTCCCGAAAGATTTTGAAACCTATGACGCAAAGGCAACTGATAACTTTTCTCTAAACCGTAACGGATTGAGCGGAAGTAAGGAATTTGAGTATCTGGCTGTTCCGCGCCATGCGGGCAAGTACACGATTCCTGCAACGGACTTTGTGTTCTTCGATCCTTCTACGAGCAGTTATAAGACGGTTTCTACAGAACCTTACACCATTGAAGTGGAGAAGGGTAGTGGTTCAAGTAGCTCGGTAGAAAGCTATACGAACAACCAGCAGGATGTCAAGGAACTGAATAAGGATATCCGTTATATTAAGACTGGCGAGACAGACCTCCAGCAATCGGGCGACAGTTTCTTCGGCTCATGGAAATTCTGGTTGGCTTACCTCATCCCATTGTTGATTTTCCTCACGATTCTGGCTATTGGCCATAAGCAGATCAAGGACAATGCCAACATAGCTAAGATGCGCGGAAGAAAGGCCAACAAGATTGCGAAGAAACGTTTGAAGGTAGCCTCAAAGTTACTGGCAGATAAGAACCAGAGCGAGTTCTATGATGAGGTGATGCGTGCGTTGTGGGGATATATTGCCGATAAATTGAACATGCCACAGGCTAATCTCAATAAAGACAACATCAATGCAGCACTTGCTCAGCAGCAAGTTGACCCACAACTTATCGATGATTTCATCAAGACTCTTAACGAATGTGAGTTTGCACGTTATGCACCAGGCAATCCAAATGAGAATATGGAGACCGTCTATAATAGTGCGGTCAATGTTATCAGTAAGATGGAAGATAATTTCAAGAGAGTACCTCAAACAAAGACCCCGTTGGCTATGCTTGTGTTGACTGCTTTCTTGTCTGTTACGTCACTCTCTGTCGTCGCACAGACAAAGCAACAAGCAGATGACCTTTATGCCAAGGAACACTATGCAGAGGCCGCACAGATCTATGAATCAATCCTTCGTGAGCAGGGCGTTTCGAATGATATTTACTATAACCTCGGTAACTGCTACTATAAGCTGGATTCGGTGGCACTGTCCATCCTCAACTACGAACGTGCTTTGATGCTCGATCCTAGCGACGGTGATACAAAATCCAACATAGCACTGGCACGTGGTAAGACTACCGATAAGGTCACCCCTCCGTCAGAGATGTTCTTCGTCACGTGGTGGCGAAGTCTGACCAATATTATGAGCATTAACAGCTGGCTCATCTTAGCCTTTGTGGCTTTTGTGCTGATGCTTGCTAGTATCTTGGTGTGTGCCTTCATGTCTAACATCTCTATTCGTAAGGCTGGCTTCTATGGATGTCTGTTTATGTTGTTTGTGACAGTGGTAGCCAATCTCTGTGCTCTCTTTCAGCATCATGCTATCGTCAACCGTCATTATGCCATCATTATGTCACCGGCTGTTACCGTAAAGAGTTCTCCAAGCGACACTAGTACGGACCTGTTTATCATCCATGAAGGAGCAAAGGTAGAGATGCTCGACCAGTCGATGAAGGAATGGTGTGAGGTGAAACTTGAGGAAGGCAAAGTGGGGTGGGTACCTGTCAGTGTGTTTGAGCAGATTTAGTGTAATCACACAAAGTAGGGCAAATACTTAATTACCAACGCTTATGATTCAGCAACTCGACCAAACCATTACATTAGCTCTCAATGGTAGCGACTCGCTCTTTTGGGACAATCTTATGATTTGTGTGACCAATACATTTTCGTGGTCACTCATCATTATTATGTTACTGGTCATAATTTTTCGCAATAATTATGTGCGCGACGGACTGATTATCCTGTTGACAATCGGTTTGATGATCTTCGTTGCTGACCGACTTTGTTCTGGTCTTGTGAAGCCGATGGTGGCACGTTGGCGACCTACTCAAGATCCCGAAATCATGTTCCTTGTCGACATCGTTGAAGGATACCGAGGTGGAAGGTTTGGATTCTTCTCAGGACATGCCTGCAATACATTCTGCATGGCTACGTTCCTTGCTTTATTGTTCCGCTATAAAGCCGTTACCTTTACGTTGTATTTCTGGTCGGCAACTACGACTTTCACCCGTCTTTACCTTGGTGTACATTACTTCGGAGATGTCACTGTAGGACTCATCATCGGATGTCTCATAGGATTGGGATTCTACTACTTGTATGATTGGGTGATAAAACGGCTACATACGTCCCGTCTTACCTCTGATCAGTTCACTTCAACCGGCTATAAGAAACAAGACATGAACTTGTTCCTGGCCGTGGTTTATTTCAATTACATTATCGTCCTCCTTGTGTCTATGGCAAGAGGTGTCAATTAATGCTAAAAGTCTATGACGGATTATATCATACGAATATTAGTCGCTGCTCTCTTGGGAGGAGTGATAGGATTGGAGAGAGAATATAGGGCAAAAGATGCTGGTTTTCGTACCCATTTTTTGGTTGCTTTAGGTAGTGCCCTTTTTATGGTGCTTTCCCAGTATGGATTTGGTGAAGTGCTTACAAACTATGCCGACAATCCCAATGTAAGGCTTGATGTGTCACGTGTGGCAGCACAAATAGTTACAGGAATTGGATTTATTGGAGCCGGTACCATTATTTTTCAGAAACGTACGATTCATGGCCTTACCACAGCTGCTGGAGTGTGGGTGGCTGCAGCAATAGGTATGGCATGCGGTTCAAGTATGTACCTCCTTGCTTGTGTCGCCACAGCTTTAGTTTTGCTGGGTTTGGAAGGAATGAATATGTTTCTCCATCAGTTCGGAGAGAGCAGCTTCTCTGTACGTTTTACGACACTGAGTTTGCAACATATAGACCAAGTTCGTCAGCATTTGACTCAATACCAAATCGGCATCAGTTCGTACCGGATGGAGGAACGATCGGATTCTCTAGGACATCCTCTCTATACAGTTAATCTAGACCTTCATGTCCGCCGTAATCGGCTACGTCAACAGATGCTGGACATCTTGACATCTGTTGATGGCATCACGGTTGAAGTCGTTGAGTAATTAAAGGATAATTTCCTCATACAAACATAATGAGGGTGTGTCAGAATAGGCACATCCTCTTTTTTTTCTATATATATAGTCCGCATGGGGAGCCGCTCTTGTTATGCAGCTTTTATTACGAAATCCATTGC
>CADBSN010000320.1 GCA_902797255.1 uncultured Bacteroidales bacterium
CTGTTGGTGGCACCTGGTCAGACGGTAACTTTGAATGCTTATCCTGGTGAGGGCTATACTGCTCCATCGCTGACTGCAACGAACACCAACACGGAAGCAACGATAAGTATTGAATCTGAGGATTTGGGCGATAACATCACTCAATATACGTTTGAAATGCCGGATGCTCCTGTGACTGTCGCTCTAACGACAGCACAAACAATGGGAATCAGAGTTGCTGGAGTGGAGGTGACAGAGCGGAACTCCACAGACGTGTTGGGCGACGGCAAGGTGTCGTTCACAGCAGCAGTTCCTGCAACCGATACAACACCCGCAGTACAAGCTACGCTGACACTGAATGGAGTTGATTACAGTCCAACAGGTACGGATCCATTAGTTGTAAGCGGTTTGGATAATTTGACTGTGAAATTAGTGGGCAGCAACTCCGTTTATGTATCATCTACTGCAGAAGTTTATCCAGAAGCTGCATTTGTCAGTAGCAATTCAGAGGCTTCGTTGACCTTTACTACTGACGAATCTGACAGATTGCAGCCACTGAATACCAATACTGTAGTTTTGGCCAGTGGTTTCAATAACATCGTCTTCACAGGCTATCTATATAGAGATCAAAATATGGTGAAGAATCTGCTGGCACCGACTCCCAATATGTCTGAAGGCTACTTGGCAATAAATCGTGCAGGCTATGAACCCGATGCCACCACATTTAACTATGAAATAGAATATGTGGATGGTTCTGAAAGTGCCACTGGAACATATGATATGTCTAAGACCGCAAGTGATAATAATATCGTCTTAGATAAACCTTGCACAGTAACAGTATATGCCCAGTATGGAACTGTTAAGAGTGCTGAGAAGGTGGGTAAGTTGTTTGGCTTTGCCGACGGCAATGAACTGAACGTAACTTATGGTACCACTCAGATTGAGATGCCTGCTCTCGTGCCTGCGATTGCTGAAGCAGATGGTATAACGATCTCAAGAGAGGGTAACTTTGTGGATGATGACAAAACGATGATCAATCTCGAAGGAATAACAGCAGGCAATGCTGCTACAACGATTATCACATCCCTGACTTCTTCTGGTGATACGCCATATACTTTGCTTAATACCATCGTAACATTAAACATTAATATTACCAAGGCTACGCCAACCATTACTTTCGCACAGGAGAGATACTCGGCAACGTTGGGTGAGACATTCACGTCGCCTGCTACGGTAGACAATTGGACTGTCATTCCAACAGCTTCTTCGAACACGAGTGTAGCGAATATATCAGAAGGTCAGATAGTACTTGTCGGTGTGGGCACTACGACGATTACTGTAACTTATGCCGGCAATGATAATTATAACAGTACGACAGCCAGCTATGAGCTTGTCGTGTCACGTGCTCTGGATGTCGCATTCGTGGGAAGCAACTTATGGGCTTCGTATTACGCTACAGAGAATCTGAATGTTCCAGAGAACCTGACGGCATACGTGGTTGATGATGTTGATGAAATGACAGGTGAGGTAACTGTCTCCCCAATCAGTTATATTCCCGAGTACAATGCTGTTCTCCTGAAACGTGCTGACGGCGCTTCTGCCAATGGTTATGTGGCAGCACCATATACTGGTACAACATCCTTTGTCGCCAATCTGTTGAATGGTTCTGACGAGGCCGTTGATATCAGCGATATTAATGGAGGCTCAGTCTATGTGCTCTATAACGATATGTTTAAGAGAGCTACGAGTGGAACTATTCCAGCCCGTCGCGGTTATCTGGTTCTTGGTATTGAACAGGTTTCGCGCCTGAATATCGTCTTCGATGATACAAGTACCGCTATCAGCACGCTGGCTGTCGAAGAAAAAGGTGAGAACTGGTACTCTGTTGACGGACGCAAACTGAGCGGACAGCCTCAGCGCAGGGGCCTGTATATTAAGAATGGTAAGAAGGTTTTTGTTACAAACAATAAATAAGGAGGAGAAAGAATTATGAAGTGCAATATCAAGTATGTGATATCTCTGATGTTTGTGCTCCTGTTTGCACTCGGAGCATGGGCTGACCCAAACATAACCGTTATCAAGCAATTGAATGGTGATGCTGTCACTACTACCTCACCGGGCGATGTGACTTATAGTGTCAGCGATGGCACGTGCACCCTGACGGTGACACCCGGATCGGGCAACTTTGTCACTGTTGAATCCATCACAGTATTTTCTGTTGTTACAGGCAATGTGGCACAAGGTCGCAAAAAAGCGCCCAATCTCGACGTTACCCCTATCGAAGTGACGCCGGTTGATGCTTCTGCAAACCCCAGTGGGACTACTCGCTATACTTTCACGATGCCTGCAGACGGCAGCGATGTGGAGGTGACAGTCAACTTCCTGTCGTATGAGATGTATGACCTCTACATTGGCGGTACTCAGGTGACAGAATTTAATAGGGAAGATATTTTTGACGACGGTAAGGTGAGTTACAATCCAAAAACTAACATACTCACGCTTAACAATGCTTCAATAGAAGTCAAAAACGGAGTGGGTATTGATTATAACGGGGAATCTGCTAACTTGACTGTCCATTTGCTTGGTATCAATAAGATGCAATGTGCAGAAAGTTGCAAGGGTTTCCGGGCAACTCATAAGAAGTTTGTCTTCGCTACGGATAAAGATGAACCGGGAAAGTTGAATTTCTCAGGGGAGGGTCAATTGTTCAATGATGGTACCGATTTTGAATACCAAAATGACCTTGGTCTGAGTACAACTGGAGAAGGCCTGATGATAGGTGTATTTATAAGCTATGATCTGTATGTGAAAGGAATCCGTGTCACCAGTGTAAACAAGGAGAATATCCTGAGCGATAAGGATGCGACTGTGCGTTTCAACCCCTTGACAAATACCTTGTTGCTCTATGGTGCCAACTTCAAAACGACTGGCGATACGCCTGCAGTTCAGAGTTCTTTGGATGGACTGACTGTAGATCTTCGTTCAACAAACACCATTTCGTTCAAGTTTGGTTTTATTTCTGAGCTTTCTAAAGCTCCTTTGATCTTCACCCCCAATACAATCGATCCTGGTCAGCTGAGTTGGGAGATGGAGTCAGGTGGTGCTTTCTCACAGGGCTTTGACATTACTTATAAGGATCCCCTTGTACTTCGTGAATCCGAAAATCTTATTTCCAAGGCTCCTGTTATCAATTATGATCTGAAGATTGGCAATACACAGGTGACGAGCGTGAACTGCAGGGATGTTTTTGGTGATGGTACGGTGAGCTTCGATACCTTCAATACGTTGGCTCTCAAAAGGGCAACGCTTGCTGCTCCCATCACGAGCGGTCTCGAAAAACTGAATGTCTATTTGCAGGATGAAAGCACCATCACTTGTACTGGGAATCTGCTGACGTCTACTGTATCGGATGCCGAACTGTCCTTTGACACAGCTCCTAATGCTCCTGGTAAACTGGTGCTGACCAAGAATACGGGCGACTGGTTTAGTGGTTTCAAAGTGCCAGTTTATAAACAGAACTTGACTTCTACTCTTGAAGGAAATGTTATGACAGTTCTCGACAAATCTGCCATTCCTCCGATGAACAGCGAGAAAAAACCTAATGCCGAAGAAAGCATTCAGAAAACAACTGGAAGCATGAATGAAGCCATCAACAACTTGCTTTACACCTTGCCAGCTGCAGCTTATTCTTATGATCAGTCTACTCCTGGAGAACCTGCCGGTGTGGTCCTCAATACGATTGGAACGACCGATGATACTTTCTACGAGAAAGAACCTGGTACTCCTGAATTTGCTAATGTCTTCACAGGCTTCACCTTCATGTTGGGTGCCGGAATGGGTAATGTGGTCGTTGAGGCGAAAATCAATTCCGGCGTCAAGTTGGCTGTTCAGTATGGCGATGCTGATCCTATTCTCATACCCAACGGGAACGATCCTACTGTAGAGCAGATGCACAAATACCTTGTCCCCTATGCATTTTCCCATCCTACCTATGTGTTTGTTTATGTGAAAGAAGAGGGAATTTCAACTGCCCGTTCCGATGCGCCTAAGCGCGAGCGTGTGATAAGTGGTCACGTAAAGATTACCTCTTTGGGTGTGCAGTCAGCCGCACTTGTCATGAATAATGTCTATTCCAATCAGTCCAACTCTGTTGATAATCAGGTAAAGGTCTACAGTGTGCCCGATGGTGCAAAGGTTGGCGACGGTACTGGCATTGTGCTTTCTACGATTGAGGTAGAGGGAGAAGAAATGGAAGAGGTGACTCCCAGCCGTGGTATGCATCGTGCCAAGAAGAAGTTGACGAAGAAGATTACGAGTCTGGCTCCTACGGTCTTTGACAATGTCGACAAGGATAAGATCCTCTATGTCGACCTGTCTGGAACCGATATCAAGGACTTCACGGTCAACCGTTCTGC
>CADBSN010000321.1 GCA_902797255.1 uncultured Bacteroidales bacterium
CAGATGATTGAAGCCAACCTGCTATTGCTCATCGTACCGCTTGCGTGGTTCTGTTTATGGAAAGGGTGCTCACCGGTCTCTGTGTTCATCGTTCAGCTGGCGGTATTCATCGTCACTCAGATAGCCCGAATGCTCATCGTGTGTCCTGCTATCAACCTGTCGGTATGGCGTTACATCAAAGAAGTACTGATTCGTTGTCTCATCGTGGTCATCATCGGCAGCATCATACCGGTCATAGCACACTTAACCGACTATCTGCTTGCTTATCCACTCACAAAGATTATCGTCAACACCTCTATCTGTCTCCTTTCAACCATTCCAACCATCTACTACATCGGACTGGACAAGGAGCAACGCCAGTTTGTTACCAACAAAATCAAACGCATACTCAGCCCAAACACAGTCTCCTAAGACACAAAAAAGCACCCACAACCTGAGTGTGAGTGCTTCTTATTTCTGTTTCCCAAAGAATTACTTCTTCTTCATCACGGCGTAGCGGTTCATGAACTTATCAACGCGACCTGCGGTGTCGACAAGCTTAGCCTTACCTGTGTAAAATGGGTGTGAAGTAGAAGAGATTTCGAGCTTGATCAGCGGATACTCCTTACCTTCAAATTCGATAGTCTCGTTTGACTTAGCACAAGACTGAGAGAGGAACATATCGCCGTTGCTCATGTCCTTAAACACTACTGGACGATAATTCTCTGGATGAATACCTTTTTTCATTTTCTTTTCTTTTTATTGTTTTTATACAGTTCAATTTTTGTTCTGGTGAACAATAAAATAATCTCTATCGACTACGGCTATCCGCAATCGAGGTGCAAAGTTACGAAATAATTCATAATGCATAATGCATAATTCATAATTTTTTTGCAAAACAGCCCAATTTTCTGCTGTTCACTCCCCTATTTTCATTTTTCAATGATCTTTATTCGTCCTTGAGGAGTTGCATACTCCTGACCGATATGGCCGCCTAGATTCTCCATCACATACTTTATCAAACACTCGCTATAGAGGATGATAGCTGACTTCGCAATGTTATTCTGTTTCAGCTTGCCGCCAAATCCACCACCCGTCACACAATAGTCAATCGTAGCCATACAATACGTATGATCCATCTGTACAGGGTCGTAAGCACCCGACTTGTTGAGAATAACCAAATCAGTAATGCGATTACCCACTGCCCGACTCTTGTCGATGGTAAACTTAATGCCCGACACCTGAGGGAAGTCGCCAAACTCAACGGGAGTATACTGCGTACAGGTTTCAAGCAGATCTTTCAGCTGAGCACCCGTGATGTCAATCACACAAACATTATTATCGAATGGCAACATCGTCACCATGTCACCATAAGTGAGCTGACCTTTGGGAAGATTCACACGCACACCACCTCCGTTCGTCATAGCGAAGTCTGCTCCACTCACAATACGGTAAGCGTCAGCCACAAGGTCACCTGCGTTGGTCTCTGCATAACGCACCTGCTGCTTACCTTCGGCATCCAGAATCTTTAGCTCCACTTCGCTCTGACAAATGACACGACTGGTCTGAGCGTTCAACACATTCAACACACTATCCGTAGCCATTCTGACCTGCTGATCTTGATACGGATAATCCTTCAGGCTGACGAGCTCGGTCGACATCGTGCCGTCCCGACGAATCACCAGCTTACCCGCGTTTTTATATTTCGTACCCGTCTGAGCAATCAGCACAGGCTTACCATCCTTGTTCATCACGATTTCCTGCGGAATCTCCGAATGTGTATGTCCATCCAACACCACATCGATACCTGTAGTTGCTTGGATCAGACCATGTGAATCCACATTGGTCTCATTGGGTTCTTCACCCAGATGCGAGAGCACAACGACATAATCCACCTTCTTACGAATCTTGTTCACAGCCTTCTGCACCTGCTCGTAAACAGTTTTTTCACAAAGGTCGTACAACTTCACGCCTTGATCGTCATAGAACGCATATTCTTCTGTATAGAGGCTCGTAGGTGTCACCACACCCACAAATCCTATGTATTTTTTCCCCACTTTTCGGATAATGCTTTCAGGATACACACGCTTGCCTGTAGCCGCATCAACCAAATTGACACATACCACAGGAGATTTGAAGCGGTCGAACAGTTCCAACATACGAGGAGTCTTATAGTCGAATTCGTGGTTACCAAGCGTCACAGCGGTAAATCGCATCTTGTTCATGATATCTATGATATACTCACCCTTCGACAAAGCACCTGCAGGACCACCCTGCAAGTAATCTCCGTCCGAAACCAGACACGTGTAAGCCGTATCGGCCACCATATCGCGTAACGCTGCCATCTTCGCATAGCCTTCGACACCACAATGCACATCGTTTTCAAACAACACAACAGTCGACTTGTCGTTCATCGTTTGACAGCCCGTGACAACCATACTGATGATTGCCAGCAACACCAAATACCTATTATTCATTTTATGATCTTACGAATTCTGAATTATGAATTTCTATAATGCTTTATCGAGTAAGCAGAAATAATGCTTTCGTTGTTTTTATCATGCAAAATTACAAAAATATTATGAATTATAAATTATAAATTACAAATTATTTGTATCTTTGCACTCGCTTTTAGAATTCCACTCTCCAGAAAAGGAATTAACTATTAAATAAATTATAAATTATTTATCATGGTAAATTACAAAGATCTTGGTCTCGTAAATACCCGCGAGATGTTTAAAAGAGCCGTTGCAGGCGGCTATGCAATCCCTGCATTCAACTTCAACACAATGGAACAGATGCAGGCCATCGTAATGGCTGCAGTAGAAACCAAGTCACCTGTCATCATGCAGGTA
>CADBSN010000322.1 GCA_902797255.1 uncultured Bacteroidales bacterium
ATAATATAGTAACTTTGCATGCAAATAAAGCAATCGATAATGGAAGAAATCAAAATCTATCACTCCGTATGGAAGTATCTGCCAACGTTACTCATCTCGTTAGTGTTCACTATTATATTCATCTACGCCATGACCCAAGGCAACGACACACCGCTTTGGGTTTGGGGAGGACTGCTTTTCTTTGGTTTAGGATTCCTTTTCATGCTGTTCATGGTGCTTCGCGAACGATTGTTTCATAAACCTTATATTACTATCACAGACGAAAAGGTTGTCGTCAACCATGTCGGTAGAATCTGGGAATACAACCTTGCTGATGTCCACCGTTTCGAGCTTCGTGAATACAAAGGATATGGACCACGCTTCTATATCTCCATAGCCATAATCAGCGTTCACTATATGCCCAGCATGGAAACCAAGAAGATGAAAGATGCAAAGGGAATGGATCGCATCAACCGCAAGATGAATAATGCCATGATCAATGCTCAGGAAGGTATTCATGCCAGTCAACTCACCATGAAACCGAAGCAGTTGTGCGACTTGCTCAACGAGCGACTGAAACAAAGACTGATGCCAAAGCAATCATAAGAAACGATTCGGGAGGACGTCGCCAAACGGCGCATCCTCCCGAAATCTTTATACCAAGTTATCTGTTATTTCACCGTTCCCGTATAGAAGTCGGTGATGTCGATGATGGCACGGGTACATACCGGACAGAAGTCATCGACTTCATTCACGTTCATGCGACACAACTCGGCAGGTCGGTAGGCGCCGCGGGCCATGTAGCCGGCTCCCTCGAACACGCCGACACGCTGGGTCTTCTCGTTGAGCTGGGCAGTTGTCATCTGTCGGCGAGCGGTGTTGTAGTCTGCAATGGTGGGCGGTGTGGGAACTGGCGTGCCTGGCTTGATGAGGCTTTTCCATTTACGGTCGAAGTCCTTCAGCGTGGTGATGTTCGGTTCCCATGGCTCGGTGTCGGATGGGTACCACTCAACGTGGTTGTCACCGTAGTTGTATTCATCGGCCAATCCTGCATAAGAGTGTCCGAACTCGTGGACGAGCACTTGCTTGAAGGTGGCGTGGTCGCTCGATGAGCACATCCACTGGTTGTAGATGCCGCCTCCACCGTAGCGTGGCGTGTTGATGAGCACGATGATGTGTTCGAACGGTACACCGCTCAGCAGGTCGAACAGTTTATGTACGGCTGATGTGGTGAGCTAGCGGTCGCTGTAGAATGTGTCGTAGTGCGAACGCAGCACGGTGTCGTGCCAGATGCCACGTCCTGGCTCCGATGGCCCGCTTTCGTTCGACACTGCCCCGACGGCTACGACGTTGAAGCGGTCTTTCATCGACTTGAACGGCTCGTGGTCGAAGATGGCATCGGCTGCACGCTGGGCGTCGCGGTAGAACTTGTCCATTTGGTCGGCAGTATAACCCTCGGCTACGATGGCAAGGTCGACGCATTGGCTCACGTCACCACTCTTCTTGATATACTTATACGGAATGCCGTTGTCGCCGATGGGACGAATGAGGATGTCCTTTGGGTCAACAAGGTGTGTCATCACCGTTGTTACCTTATTGTGATTGTCCGTGAGGGTGACGCGGATGTCGATGGGCTGCTTGGGGAACGGGATGTTATAGCTAGCCTCGAAGGCACGTCGCATCTGCGTAGCTTCCGTTTCGTTCAGCCACTCCTGGAAAAGGGTGGAGAAAGTGTGGACATAGATGAGGCGGCCCGATGTGTGGTCGAATACGTTGATTTGTGCATTTCCCAAAAGGAACGTCTCTGCCAGACGGGTTCTGCGTCCTGCCCATCGCGGTTGCTTGTAGAGTTGACTGAGTTGGATGTACTGTGAAGTGCTGTCGCCCCCGAACACATAGTCGAGACGGAGGGTGTTGTCTTCGAAATACTCGTCGAAATTCTGTGCGCCGGCAGTCGTCGCCAGTGCAAGGAGGAGTGATAAGATAATTTGCTTCATATTGTTATGAATTATGCATTATGAATTAAATAATGTCTCAGCGCCTGGCCCGTATAGCTTTCTTTGCATTGCGCCACCTGTTCTGGTGTGCCTGCACAGACGATGTAGCCACCTTCGGCTCCACCTTCAGGACCGAGGTCGATGATGTGGTCGGCACTCTTGATGATTTCCATGTTGTGCTCGATGATGAGGATGGAGTGGCCTCGTGTGATGAGCGACTGGAAGGCTGCGAGCAGTTTCTTGATGTCGTGGAAATGGAGACCTGTGGTAGGCTCGTCGAAGATGAACATCGTGGGTTTCGTCTTTTCCTGCGACAGGTAATAAGCCAGCTTCACACGTTGGTTCTCTCCGCCCGAGAGGGTGGACGATGTCTGTCCGAGTTTGAGATATCCCAGTCCCACATCCTGCAACGGTTTGAGTTTGCTGACAATCTTTTTCTGTCCGTGCTCTCCGAAGAACTCGACAGCCATGTTGACGGTGAGGTTGAGGATGTCGTGGATGTCCTTTCCGTGGAACTTCACTTCGAGGATGTCGTTCTTGAAACGTTTTCCATGGCACGACTCGCATTCCAGTACGAGGTCGTTCATGAACTGCATCTCGACGGTTACGGTTCCCTCACCCTTACATTCCTCACAACGACCACCTTCTGTGTTGAACGAGAAGTACTGAGGCGTGTAGCCCATCTGCTTGGCGAGTTGCTGCGAAGCCATCAGTTTGCGAATCTCGTCGTAGGCACCGATATAAGTCACAGGGTTGCTGCGCGAAGATGTACCGATAGGATTCTGATCGACAAACTCGATGCTCTCAATCATACCGACATCACCTTCCAATGCTACGAATTGTCCGGGACGGTCGCACACACGATCCATCTGGCGCATTATAGCCCGATAAAAGATGTCGCGAACCAATGTGGACTTACCGCTTCCGCTGACTCCTGTGACAACTGTCATCACGTTGAGCGGAATCTTTACATCGATACCTTTGAGGTTGTTCTCTCGTGCACACTTAATGAATATATAATTGTTCCAAGGCCGACGGCTGAATGGCACATCGATGGTTTCACGATGGGTGAGGAAATCAATTGTGTGGGAATCGATGCCTTCTGTACTTTCTGCTGCAGAACTGCTGAGCACTTCAGCTGCATTTCCCTGCCAAACAATTTTTCCACCCAGACGTCCGGCATCAGGGCCGATATCGATGATGTAGTCGGCAGCACGGATGATTTCCTCATCGTGTTCGACCACCACAACCGTATTACCGAGATCGCGCAACTCTTTCAACACCCTGATGAGTCGTTGGGTGTCGCGACTGTGGAGTCCGATGCTGGGTTCGTCGAGGATATACAGACTTCCCACAAGACTGCTGCCCAAACTGGTTGCGAGGTTGATACGCTGGCTCTCACCACCCGAGAGTGTGTTGCTGAGACGGTTGAGCGTCAAATACGACAGACCTACATCCATCAGGAACTGCAGGCGGTTGTTGATTTCGACCAACAGACGTTTGGCAATGAGGTAATCGTGCTCAGAGAGTTGCAGGTTCTTGAAGAACTCGTAGAGGTCTGCAATCGGCATTTCCACCAGTTCGGTGATGCTGCGACCACCCACCTTTACATAGCTTGCTTCACGTTTCAGACGTGTTCCGTGACAAGTAGGACAGATTTCCTTTCCGCGATAGCGAGAAAGCATGACACGGTACTGAATCTTGTATTGGTTCTCACGCAACATGTCGAAGAAACGGTCGATGCAAGGAATGTCGACAGTGGGATTGCCCATGGCATCAGTAGCTCCGTGCCACAGGAAGTCTTTCTGTTCCTGCGTGAGATTATAATAAGGTTCGAAAATAGGGAAGTCGTAAGTGGCTGCAAGACGGCAGAACTCGTTCTTCCATGCACTCATCTTTTCGCCTCGCCAGCAGAACACAGCACCCTCATAGACACTCATCTCTTGATTCGGAATCACGAGCGATTCGTCAATACCCATAATCTTGCCGAAACCTTCACACGTAGGACAAGCTCCGATGGGCGAATTGAATGAGAACATGTGTTCCGTGGGCTCCTCGAACATTATTCCATCGGCTTCAAATGCCAGCGAGAAGAAATGAATGGCCTCTTTCCCATCGCTCAGGAACTTCAAGATACACTGGCCCTCGCCCTCGTAGATGGCCGTTTCGCACGAATCGACTAAGTGGCTGATGTTGGCTTTGTCATCTCTGACCGTCATACGTGAGATAATCAGGCAGGTCTTTCCATCGATGGTATCTGTAAGCGACAGCCCTTGCTTGTCGTAAGCTGCAATCTGTTCAGCTTCCGACCTTCCGTTACGACAAATCAGTGGACACAACACCATGAATCGGGTACCTTCAGGGTAGGAATTCATGCAGCGGATGACGTCCTCCTGCGAGTGTTTCTTCACTTCTTGTCCGCTGATGGGCGAGAAGGTATGTCCTGCACGTGCAAAAAGCATGCGCAGATAGTCATAGATTTCCGTCGATGTGCCTACCGTACTTCGTGGATTGCGGCTGATGACCTTTTGCTCGATAGCAATAGCTGGTGGTATGCCCTCAATGAAATCACATTCGGGCTTCCCCATACGTCCCATGAACTGACGTGCATAGGTGCTGAGACTCTCAACATACCTACGCTGTCCTTCTGCGTAGAGGGTGTCGAAAGCCAGCGAGGACTTACCCGAACCACTCACGCCTGTGATGACGACGAGTTGGTTGCGAGGAATCTCCACGCTGATATTCTTTAGGTTGTTGACACGAGCACCTTTGATTTTGATTGAGTCCATAGGGGGTAATGGGGCAAATCAAGTCTATGAGCTTTATGGAATTTGATAATTATAGCAGTGCTGCCATTTGCTGCTGTACTTCTTTTGCTTTCTCGGCAGCAACTTCTGCAAACCGCTCTGTGTTGTCGGCATATATAATGGCACGTGAAGAGTTGACGATGAGTCCGCAGTCCTTGGTCATACCATACTTGCACACCTCTTCCAGACTGCCACCCTGAGCACCAATGCCTGGGACAAGGAGGAAATGATCGGGTGCTATTTTGCGGATGTCTTCGAACATCTTGCCTTGTGTGGCACCTACAACATACATCATGCGGTTGGCATCTGCCCATTGCTGACTTCTCCGTAGTACTTTCTCAAACAGACGTTCACCGTTTGGGTCTTCTGTCAATTGGAAATCTTGACTGCCCTTATTACTTGTTAACGCTAATACGATAACCCACTTGCTAGGATATTCAAGGAATGGAGTGACACTGTCCTCACCCATATAAGGCGCAACGGTAAGTGCATCGACCCCCATCTCCTCGAAGAAACAACGTGCATACATTTTTGAGGTATTACCGATATCGCCACGTTTAGCATCAGCAATGATGAAATGATATGGATAATTCGTCTGCAGATAACGTATTGTCTTGTCGAGACTGCTCCATCCTTCGAGCCCTCCACACTCGTAGAAAGCGAGATTGGGTTTGTAAGCGACACAGTAAGGCGCTGTGGCATCGATGATGGCTTTGTTGAAGGCGTAAACGGGATCGTCGCAACTCAGCAAATGCTGGGGGATCTTCTTAATATCCGTATCCAGTCCTACACACAGAAACGAGCGCTTCTCCCTAATCTGCGAAATGAGTTCTTGTCTGTTCATGATTAAGCGTTTAAAACGTTATGTTTAAATGAATGTGCAAAGTTACTAAAAAGTTTTTTCTTGACGTATGTCATGACTCTGTTTTTTGTTAGAATCCATAAAAAAAAGATTGCTTATCTCGCGATAGGCAACCTCATACTAACCTTAAAATAAATCTAATACCATGAAAAACACGGTGCAAAGATAC
>CADBSN010000323.1 GCA_902797255.1 uncultured Bacteroidales bacterium
CATATTGTGCTGCGGCTATAGCCCCTTTCACATGCATGGGCTTGAAGTTAGGGCGCAGCGTGCCATCATCACGTCGGGTGATAGAGATGTGTCGGCCGTCGAACACCTTAGGATTGTGCTTAACGGGAGGCTTTGGAGGCAACTCGATGAATGTGAAGTGAGGGTCACGACAACGGAACTCATCGACGTCGGCTTCCGAGTCGCATCGCAGCACGCCATGATAATCCTTGTTAGGTTTCATGCGCTTGCTGCTGTGCAGAATCGTCTTCAGATCGCAGCCAAGTTCAGTGTTGGTATGCCATCCACGGTCTGGCGCTTTGCCTTTCTTCAGCGAAGCTATGTACCGTCGATAACCGGCGGCAAGAGGTGAGGAACTACGAAGCACATCTAATATAGTGCTTTCGAGAAGGCAAGGTTCGTTAGATTTCAGTGAACAAGCCTCTTTCTTAAAATGAAAATCTTTTGCCATAGTGCATAAAAGATTTATGGCGGTAAGACCATCTGCTTCGCCACAACGACAGACAGCCAAGAACTGAGATATTCAATTCTCGGCTGCAAAGGAAGCATGGGATTAAAAGGGGGACAAGATGGGATTTCTACAACACAAAATCCCATTCAAAGATTATTGGAATCCCATTCGAAAGCAATCCGTAATTGCCTGATATACAAACAAAAGAGTGGAGATTAGGACGTACGAAAAAAAATCCTATCTCCACTAAATTTTTTTGGGGGGATTCTCTAAATCCCATTTTCCCACTCACTTTTTCTTCTTCGGCTTTAAAAACTGGTTATAGTCAGCAGGCTTATCAGAGAAGTGCTTGTCAAGCGAGTCCTTATTATTCTTCATCTGCGAGAATGTCTCACCAAGAAATTCCAACCACTTATGGCGGCCTACACATTTACCTTCATTTGAATAAACCAAGTAGAATGTATAACGCAGATGTGTTATTTTTAGATTGGTATGGAGCTTTGACTCCTGTTTCTTCACAACGTCATTTTCTATAAGGTATTCCACCGCCTCTATCATCGTGTTGAAATTCGAGGGAGTCATAATCAGAGTTTCACTATCTGGCAGATAACCCTTCATAAACGCAAGCCGCTTCTTTACACCTTCTTTTATCTTTGTCCTTTCTTGGGGTGTGCGTATGGGATTGATCGGGTCTGTATAGTTCTTGGGACTTTCCAGTCTTTCACTAATGTATTTGCCCGTGCTGATATATTTCTGAATATAACCAGCAAAGTTGCTCTCAATATTGTTGTCAAAAGGCTGGACGATGGAGTCGAGATCTGAGTGCTCGGCAATTTGAAACATAAGAGTCTCTGTATGCTGAATGATCTCCCAATCGTCACTCGCCGTCATGCAGGCAATAATGGAATAGACGATGCACGACGTTGCTGTTTCAAGTTCTTCATTTTTGAAATCTCTCGACGCTTCTTGGGCATCATCACTCAATTCGCAGAAAGTGTCGTCCCACATTTGACGTGTTATCTCACCAATGTCGTCACGGTTCTTGATAATCTGGTCAAAACCAATGAAGCAGTTGACCCAAATTTCCTCTGGTGAGAACCTGAGAGTAGCCATCTGAGTCTCTTGCTTCTTATAAGCAGCATTGATAGTGCGGAATACCGCATTGCCCTTGAACGCCTCTTTGATACTACGCTTACTTCCCGTCGTCAACAATCTTCTCATGGTCATAGTCAGCTATTTGTTTTCTGATTTCGTCAAGTTTCTCTATCAGTTCGAAAGTCGTTCCTTCGCCCTTGTTTATGAGTTGTCCCAACTCGAAGTCTCTTATAAACTTATTGTCTAAGGAAGCAAATGCGTATGCAACATCTTTGAAGTTCACCACCGGGGAATTGTAGAAATAATACGATAGTTTATAACCGTTCTGAGCACTAAGAGCAATAATCATGGCCCAGTCTTCAATCTCAACATCATTTACATCCATAGGAATCCGCTTGGAACCTGTCAGCGTTAGTTTGCCTTTTAAGGCTTTGGATGCCTGAGTAAAAAGCAGAAGGCCTTTCAGGCGATTTTTCATTTGCTGATTAGCGTCAATTCCATTAACCCTATCAGGATTAGGAAACTCCCATACAACCTTCTTGACGGAATCATGATCTTTGAAAATCCTTTCTTCTATTTTATTCCTGAAATTACTTGCCTGCCATTTTCTCTTGATGACCATTTTCAGACCATATTCGAACAAATGCGCATGGAATGCTCGTTTGAGGTACTTGACCACCTTGTCGGTATCAGGGCCAAAGGCACTATTCTTCTCTATCGCTATCTGACACACATCGGGTCTGTTGTCAACTATCACATAGCTGCCAGGATGCTCCTCATAAGGAATCTTTTCATGACCTTCAATCAGAGTCTTGTCCTTCACGTTGCACAACTCCCAAGCAAACACTCCATCTCTTCCGATGAAATGACGGATTGTTAACAACTGGTCTTCATTCCTTTTCTTGCCAATTACAGTCAAGCCATCCTTCAGCAGATTGCTGATGATTTCGTTTGCCATATCAATGGCTTTCTTCCCCGTTTCTTTATAGAAGAGGCTCCTGTTGCCTTCTTGAATTTCGTAAGAGTAAATAGCGTATACAGCCATAAAGTTTATTTATTAATTTCCTGAACAGATATTCTTGCTTTTTTATGTCTGCAAAAATACTAAAAATAATCGAAAAAGTATGTAATCTTCCATAAAAAAGCAACACAAATTAAGACAAACCTGCTGAGCCACGCGGGTGGTATGAGTATGGAAAAGGTGTTCTTTTATTAAAAGATGTGTAAAAATCAGTCTTGTTGTAA
>CADBSN010000324.1 GCA_902797255.1 uncultured Bacteroidales bacterium
ATACATCTCCAATTCATCTCCAATTCTTTTAATTGGAGATATACTAGAGATAAATATGAGGAAATAAGGAGTAAAATACAAGATGATTATAAGAAAAAAGAGTGCTCGACTTGATAGCCGGGGCACCCTTTGATAGTGTATGAGGTGATATAAATTTACTACTGCTATGTAGTGGAAAGGCGCTGAACGCTGGTGGCAATCCCCTATAGATTTTTTTGGAAGAAATCGATGAGGGTACGGCGTAGGTGCTGGCTGGTGCCTCGACCTTCGCTGATGCCGTGGGTGCGCATCGGATAGCTTACTTGGTAGAAGGTCTTGCCGAGTGAGACAAGACGGTTCACTAGCATTTCTGTGTTCTGATAGTGGACGTTGTCGTCGCCTGTGCCATGCAAGAGCAGGAGGTTGCCTTTCAGTCCCGAAGCATAGCTGATGGGGCTGCCGCGGAAGTAGCCGTCAGGATTGTTTTGTGGGGTGTTCATGTAGCGCTCCTGATAGATGGTGTCGTAGAGGCGTTGGTCGCTGACAAAGGCGATGGCGACTCCGGTCTTGAACACATCAGGATAGCGGAACATGCTGTTGAGCGTCTGTGCGCCGCCACCGCTCCATCCGGTGATGCCCAGACGGGTGGAGTCCATCCATGGGAACTGACGGCAGAGGTCGGTGATGCCGCGTGCCTGGTCTTCGCTGGCAGCGACGCCCACTTCACCATAGATACATTTGCGCCATTCACGTCCACGAGGAGTTGCTGCGCCACGGTTCTCGATGCTGACAACCACATAGCCGAGGCTTGCCAGATAGTGCCAGAAAAGGCTGCGCTCCCAGCGGTTTTGTACGGTGGCAGAGGCCGGTTCGCCGTAGACATAGTCGATGACAGGATATTTTTTCGATGGGTCGAAGTTGGCTGGTTTGATGATCCATGCATCGAGTTCGAGGTCTCCGCTCTTGCATTTCACCATCTCTTTCTTCAGACCGTATTCCTCCCATGATTGCTGAGCCTGAGCATTGTCTTCCAACACTTTGTCGAAACTCCATTTGCCTTTCTTATCCATGCGTACAAGGTTGTAAACTGGTAGGCGATTGGCATTCGAATAGGTCTCGAGGGCATAGTCAAGATTGGGTGAGAATGTATAGCTGTATTGTCCTGACTCCATGTTGGGATGACACATGGCTGTGATGTTGTCTACCTTCCCGTTTCCCATCACACTGGTACGCATGAGGATGCGGTCGGCTGCCTGGTTGGGATCTGCCGAGGTGAAATAGATGTAGCCTCGCTTCTCGTCGTATTCCACTTCGTTGATGACATCGAAGTCGCCTTTCGTGATGCAAGTCCATTTCTTCCCATCAGCACTTACACGATAGAGGTGACGCCAACCGTCACGTTCGGAAGTGAAGATAAAGTATTTGTTGCCTGGCAACCAATGGATATTATCGTTGGTCTCTACCCATGCTTCGTCTTTATCTTCGCAGAGCACTTTCAGGTTTTGAGCGATACCGTCCTTGAGCGTACATGTCCACACCTTATTATGATTCTGAGGACGGTTCATTTGCTGAATCATCAAGGTGTTAGTGCCCGGAACGAACTCCATGCGAGGCAAGTAGTTCTCGCGCTCATTGCCAGGGATGGGCAACCATGTGGTCTTGCCTGTCTGCAGGTCGATGAAGCCTATCTTGACCGCAGAGTTGGTGGTGCCTGCCTTGGGGTATGGGAAACGCTGTACGGTAGGGTAGATGCTGTCGACGTTGTTGATGATGTCGAACCATCCTGTACCTGCTGTGTTGCTACGCCAGAAGGCAATGTAGCGACTGTCGGCACTCCATCGGAAGCCATCACGACAGTCGAATTCCTCTTCGTATACCCAGTCGAAGGTGCCATTCACGATGGTGTCATTTCCGTCAAGGGTTAGTTGGCGACGGTTTGCTGTCTCGAAGTTGCAGTCCTCGATGTAGATGTTGTTCTTTGATACGTATGCCACCTTCTTCCCATCAGGCGATATCTTGGCGAACATCAATGAGGTCTTGGGTAGGTCTGCTCCCAGCTGACGCTTCTGTGTACCCTCGTTGTCGTTCAGATAATAATCGCCACGAGTGGCATAACGCCACACTCGCTGCCTGTTGGTGAAGGTAAGCGTGAACTGCTGCTCGGCCTTGTCTTTCTGGGTGTCTAACGATGCGTTGCCTTGGTCTTCGTAAGGCATCGCTGTGTTCTGGTCGAGTGCATTGAGGTCGATACGTGGGTAGTTAATACGGATGTTTCCTCCACTCATCGCTTCTTCAAGTGTGAGTTGCTTGGTCTGTGCACAGAGCCCCATCGTGCATAAAACCAACGCTGCTGATATGAATATTTGCTTCATGATAGTGTAAAAATGCTTAAATGATAGGCAAAGATACGAAATAATTCATAATTCATAATTCATAATTCACAATTATTTCACTTTTTTCCTTATCTTTGCAGGCAGTAAATCAAATCAATTCAAAAAAGTTACAAGAAAATGTAGTTATTTAGAAGTGATTGCGTCTTATGGATGTAATTACAAACGAAACCAATTAATCATCAGTTTGATGGAAGCTAACGAGAGAGAATTTGCGAGTATAGTGCGGCAGCATAAAAACACGATTTATACGGTGTGCTATATGTTTTCGAAAGATGAGGATGAGGTCAGCGACCTCTTCCAGGAGATTCTTATCAACCTGTGGAAGGGGTATGAGAAGTTCCGTGGTGATAGCAGCCTGAATTCGTGGATATACAAGGTGAGTCTGAATACTTGCATCTCTGCCGATCGTAAAAAGAAGAAGATGGGCAAGAAGGTGGATTTGTCGGTTGGCTCGAATCTGTACGAGGATACCGACCAGGACACAAAGCAGATTCGTCAGCTCTATAACCGCATCAGCAAATTGGGTGTGATCGATCGTGCCATTGTGCTGCTCTGGCTCGACAATCTTAGCTATGATGAAATCGGAGAAATCGTAGGTATCTCGACAAAGAATGTGTCGGTGAAACTCGTGAGAATCCGTGAACAACTGAAAGCAATGAAATAATGACTACATTGATATGGAACGTATGAACGAAACAAATGAATTGGAAGAGATGCGTGCCCAGATGGCATTGCTGAAAGAAAAACTCGATAAAGAGGAAATCCTGACAGATAACCTGCTGAAACAGGCGATGACCGGCAAGATGTCGACCATCAACCGCTACAAGTGGATTACGCTGTTTGCTGGCATCTTTGCGCTGACGTTTGGTAATATCTCATGGTATAACATCGGGTTGCCCATTCGGTTGCTTGTCGGCACATCTATACTGATGGTGGTGTCTGTTGTGGCTACGTGGATTATCCACGCTAAGATGGACGAGCGCGACATCATGGACGGCAACCTCTTGGAAGTAGCTAAGAATGCTAAGAAACTGAAGAAGCAGTACATCACATGGCAACGTATCGGTTATCCAGTGATTATCGTGTGGCTCGCATGGTTCGGCTATGAGGTGATGTCGCTCAACCAAGACAAGGAGTATCTTGTCGGATTGCTGATAGCATGTGCCATCGGTGGCATGATCGGCGGTATCTGGGGACACATGATGAACCGCAAGGTGATGAAAGCTTGCGATGAGTTGATCAGACAGATTGAAGAATAGACCGCCCCTTCCGGTCAATGGTCTTTGCACCCCCTTCGGTTCCCCGTTATCAGGGGACAGAAACCTCCAAGGGGAGATCTCTCGTAAATTGTACAATATAAAATTAATACTTATCATGAAACGTTTCACATTATCAATGATGCTTGTGGCTGTCACCATGATGGTGTCAGCTCAAAAACAAATTCCGTTGCTCGACACTGCTCCATATGATACCATTATGGATGGAAAGAAAGTCGCACTCTACACCATTTCTAACGGAAAAGTGGCTGCTCAGATTACCAACTACGGTGGTTTCATCGTCGGACTTTTCGCTCCAGACAAAGAG
>CADBSN010000325.1 GCA_902797255.1 uncultured Bacteroidales bacterium
GCACGAATCTCCTCTGGCAACTGAGCAGTCATCGCAGTCTCGATGAATCCAGGAGCTACAGCATTTGCACGTACACCCTTAGGACCGAGTTCCTGAGCGATTGACTTAGCCAGTCCAATCATACCTGCCTTTGAAGCAGAGTAGTTGCACTGACCTGCGTTACCATGAACACCCACTACGGATGACATGTTGATGATGGAGCCGCTACGTTGACGCAACATGATAGGAGCACATGCGTGGATGAAGTTGAATGCAGACTTCAAATTCACGTTCAATACAGCATCCCACTGCTGCTCACTCATGCGAAGCATCAAGCCGTCCTTAGTGATACCTGCATTGTTCACCAAAATATCGATAGAGCCGAAGTCTTCCTTGATTTGGTTTACCACCTTCTCTGTCTCAGCAAAATCAGCTGCATTACCTGCGTATGCGCGACAAGTCACACCTACAGCCTCGATTTCCTTGCGAGTAGCCTCCAAACCAGCAGCCATCTCGTCGTTCAAAACCAAGTCAGTAAATGCGATGTTAGCACCTTCTGCAGCAAATTTCAATGCTACAGCTTTACCGATTCCACGTGCGGCACCCGTAATCAGCGCCGTCTTTCCACTTAATAATCCCATAATCTTATTTTCGATTTAATAGTTTACAATTTAATCTTATCTTTAGTTTCTTTTTATTACTCTTTCCGCTGTCGGAGCGAGGGCCTAATATCTGAAATCATGTCTGTAACGTTCGTTACCCATCGCTTTGTTCACCATACGGAACACATAAGGATACAGCTCCTCAGGAGAATTCACACCGATACGGCCAAAGATATAAGGAACCTCACAGCCTTTCAAGCAATAGTGGGTAATCATAGCCGTCAGTTTCGGGTTACGGATATCGAACACACCCTTATCGTTACCTTCAAGCATGACGCGACGGAACAGAATCATCTCGTTCCTGTCGAAGTTCTTGCGAACACTCTCCACTTTCCAAACATCCCTGAAGAACTCGGCACGCAGGTTACCATTACGATACACCGCTTCCTTCACGAATTCCAGATGAGCGAAGAACAACTTCACCATCTTCTTCTCGGGGGGCATATCCTGACGAGCAACCTCCTCCATACGACTTGATAAACGATCCAGCTCACTTTGGATTACAGCAAGGTAGATTTCTTCCTTACTATTAAAATAGGTGTATAGTGTACGGCGACCTTTGCCTGAAGCACTCGCTATTTCATTCATCGTTGTAGTCTCAAAACCATTTTTTGCAAACAACTGTCGAGCCGTATCGACCAATAAGTTTCTAGTTTTCTGCATCCTGTCCGATTTATGATAATTATGAATTCTTCTGCAAATTTACTGCAAAACCTACAAACCACCAAATTTTTTGCACACTTTTTGGAAAAAATGCCATTTTTCAAGCAACGAACAGCCCACCTCTTTCATTTTAACTCCCTGAACTCTGCTTGCGCAGTCAAGAGTCCAGAGTCTAGCGTCAAGGGGATCCTTGGCCCTTGACTCTTGGCTCTCGACTTTAAAAACAGACTATCAACTATCAACTTTCAACTTTACCAGATTGCCTTTTGTCTCTTGAACCTTATTTGAATCCCATACGTGGGAACGTTTGAATCCCAGTATGGGAACGTTTCAGTCCCAGTGTGGGAACAACTCGACATGTCTATTTACCATTCGCTTCGCGCAAAATGCTTCCGCTCGGCATAGCTCAAAAGCGTTTTTGACTCTGCTCTCGCTTAATCGCATTTTTTACCATTTACCAATTTTTCTCTTTTCACTTTTAACTCTTTCAACTATTAATCCTCTCGACTCTTGACCCTTGGCTCTTGACCAATTTTCAACCCCCAAGTGGTGTGTCATAATAAATAATTAGGTGTCACCCCTATCGGATATTAGCGTGTCATCTTACAAGGTCGAATGACAATCGCAAAAACTACTTTTTTCGAAGACCTAACATTAGAAGTGGCAAAAATACATATACAGATATCTGTGAGGCTGTTCTTGCGGTTTCA
>CADBSN010000326.1 GCA_902797255.1 uncultured Bacteroidales bacterium
CACCAGTTCCTACACTTTTGCCAATGGCTTTAATCACAGTTTACTTAAAAAAAGAATTACTATGATGATGAAAAAGAAATCCAATCAGTGGAGTCGTACAAAAGCTTTGTACCTGCTCCCAGTGGCACTCATCGCTCTTGGAGCCTTTGCCACCACGAAGTCTGTAACAACTTCTGCAGTTGTTAGCGACAGCAAAGTTAATGCAAATGTTTTGAACGGCCAAAACATTTCGAGTAAAAATGTAGAAAATGTGGCTGAAGTCGAGGAAATCGCCCCTGCTTTGACAATTCAAGATGCCAAAGAAGTGGAAGAGAAGCCCACGCTATTGGTACCAGCTGAGGAGGAGGCTATTCCTGCCGCAGATGTTTACCAAGATCCTGACACCGCTGTATTCTCAGTTGTTGAGGTGATGCCTGAGTACCCTGGAGGCATGGAAGCCATGATGACATTCTTGAGGGATAACCTCAATTATCCTTCTCTTGCAAAGGAGATGGGTGTTCAGGGTAGAGTGTTGGTTCAGTTCGTTATCGAAAAGACAGGTAAAGTATCTCAAGCTAGATGTATTCGAGGTGTTCCTGCTCCATCGGCAAAGGAAAATGCGACTGAAGCAGAGAAAGAGCGAATCGAAAAGACGGGTGAAGCTGCTCTTCAGCTAAACAGAGAAGCCCTGCGAGTAGTCGAGGCTATGCCTGACTGGAAACCTGGTAAACAGAGAGGACAAAATGTGAATGTGAGGTACACCCTACCTGTTACATTCAAACTTCAATAGAAGACCCCCTCTGCCCTTCGGGCCTCTCCCCCTCTATGGGGAGGACTTGAAAGAGTTCAAAGTTCAAAGTTCAAGAGTTCAAGGACTGTAAACGGTAAACAATAAATGGTCAAATGGTAAATGATCAAATGGTAAATTACAACAAGAGGCGTCTCAGCGCCTCTTGTTGTTTTACACATCAATCGTTTTGAGCGTTGAGAACGACACTTTCCCTCTGCGAATGGGGAAGGAAATGTTGATGCGACTCTTGACGGCTTTCTTCCCTTGTTTTGCAGGTTTGAATTTCAGTTTCTTAACTACACGTAAAGCCTCATTATCGAGGTCTGAACCAAGACTCCTAACTACTTGTGTTTCTGATATTTTACCTTTTTCGTTGATGATACAAGCGATAACGATATTTCCTTCAACACCTGCTTTCTCAGGAACACGTTTGAATTCCTTCTCGAGAAAGCGGTTCAATCCGGCATTCCCCCCCTTATATTTGGCTGGTTCGACAGGTTCTTGAGGAGCTTGCTGACGTTCGTTTCGAGGATAGCCAAATTCGAAGAATTGAGCCCGACTCGGCAACCCCGTAAAAAAGAGGGCAAATGCGATAATGATTGCTAATAATTGTTTCATTTTTCGATGGTTTTGAGTGCAAAAATAAAGAATATTTGGCTTTTTGAGAAATAAATGGTAGATAATTCGTCAACTCTCAGTTTATTTTTGTAATTTTGCAACTCAAATTGGGTAATGTAGAATACAATTGACGATATGGCATCAACGAAAAAAATTAAAAACGCTTTAATTTCGGTCTTCCATAAAGACGGACTTGAAGAATTGCTGGCAGAACTGAACAAGAACGGTGTGAAGTTCCTGTCGACGGGTGGTACACAGGCTTTTATTGAGAGCCTCGGTTATGAATGCAAGAAGGTAGAGAATTTGACAACTTATCCGTCAATCTTGGGTGGACGTGTCAAGACTTTACATCCAAAGGTATTCGGAGGCATCTTGGGTCGTCGCGAATTGGAAAGTGACCAACAGGAGATGGCTAAGTACGAGATTCCTGAAATCGACCTTGTGGTTGTGGATCTCTATCCATTTGAGGAGACCGTAGCAAATACGAATGACGAGGCAGCCATTATTGAGAAGATTGACATAGGCGGTATCTCACTGATTCGAGCTGCTGCAAAGAACTTCAATGATGTAGTGATTGTTCCAAGCAAAGCTGAGTATGGACCACTGACAGACATCATCAAGAAACAGGGAGCAGAGACAACGAAGGAACAGCGCAAATGGTTTGCAGAGCGTGCCTTTGCTACAAGTTCACACTACGACACAGCAATTGATGCTTATTTTAAAGGCTAGAAAAGCCCTCCTCTAACTCCCCCCAGACCCTCTCCCCGCTCTCCCTCTAGGGAGAGGGCTAAAAGGGGAGGAAGAAATAGTAAATGAATAAATGGTAAATGATTAAATCGTAAATAATTATTATGGGATTTTTTTCAGGCCTTTTTTCACTGACACAAGACATCGCAATGGACCTTGGTACTGCTAATACCATCATTATTAGCAATGGCAAGATTGTGGTTGACGAGCCATCATACGTGGTACTAGACAACAAGACCAACAAGATGGTCAAAGTAGGTAAGGAAGCGAAGTTGTGGGCAGAGAAGACCCACCCAGGTCTCCGTACATGCCGTCCGCTGAAGGATGGTGTGATTGCCGACTTCAACGCATGTGAGCAAATGATGCGCGGTCTTATCAGGAAGGTCAACAGCGGTCGTAGCTTCATGGCTTCGCCTTCACTTCGTATGGTGATTGGTGTACCTTCAGGTTCGACAGAAGTGGAATTGCGTGCTGTTCGCGATAGCGCTGAGCATTCAGGTGGACGCGATGTGTACCTGTTGTTCGAGCCAATGGCTGCTGCTATCGGTATAGGTCTTGACGTCACAGCACCAGAGGGTCACATGGTGGTCGACATAGGTGGTGGTTCGACAGAAATCGCTGTCATCTCACTATGTGGTATCGTATCGAACAGTTCGATTCGGTTTGCCGGTGATGAATTCACCTATGACATTATGGAATACATGAGCCGTCAGCACAACGTGAAGATATCAGAACGTATGGCTGAACGTATTAAGATAAACGTGGGATCGGCTTTAATAGACCTTGCAGAAAACGCCCCTGAGGAGTATGTGGTACATGGACCTAACCGTATCACATCCCTGCCTATGGAGATTTCTGTATGTTATCAGGAGATTGCCCACTGCATCGACAAATCAGTAGCAAAGATAGAGACAGCTATTCTGAATGCACTCGAAAAGACACCGCCAGAGATCTATGCCGACATCGTGAAAAACGGTATCTATCTCACAGGTGGTGGTGCTCTGCTACGTGGATTGGATAAGCGCCTCTCTGACAAGATACATATTCCTTGCCACATTGCTGAAGATCCACTTCATAGTGTAGCAAAAGGAACAGGCATTGCTTTGAAGAACATCCATCTTTATGAATCAGTATTGATGAGATAGGAGTTTTTCCATGCAGAATCTTATTGACTTCATCGTCAAATATAAATATTGGTTTGTATTCTTCCTCATGGAAGGATTCTGCCTTGC
>CADBSN010000327.1 GCA_902797255.1 uncultured Bacteroidales bacterium
GCGACATAACAAAGCCCTGGCTTGAGAAAGTCGGGGCTTTGCGATAAAAAACAAGAGGATGTGCCTATTTTGACACACCCTCTTGATAATGAAATAATCAGATAATAGGTATACTTTCGCCATTTATTTTGCGGAACAGGTCGAGGGCGTAGACATCGGTCATGCCTGTGACGTAGTCGAGAACGGCCATGAGGCGATGGTAGATATCGGAGTCGGTGACTTCGTATTGTTTCGACACGCGCTCAAGCAACAGTTTAGAATAGGCTCCATCAGGGTTCATGGCGGCTGTGGTGAAGAGGTCGATGAGGGTGCTGATAATCTTGTAACCTGCTAACTCGATATCGACAACATCCTTACTGCGGTAGATTTTGCCATAGGAGGTTTCTTCGCATGCTCGATAAGCTTCTCCGATGCGACCTTTAATATTCTTGATGAGAGATTCTTTGAAGGTACCGTTGAGGATGGCTTCTTCGTTCTCAACGAACACTTCGACACATGCCGACTCCAAGGCTCCGATACAGCATGAGCGCAAATATACAATCTGCTCATTGAGGTCGGTCACGTTTTCAAGGATATGTTTCATGCTTTGCTGGCGTTCTTCGTCGAAGTAGTTGAGCAACAGACGCTTGGTCTCCTCGGTGGTGAGTATCTTGAGCTTGTGGGCATCTTCGATGTCCATGATTTCGTAACAGATATCATCGGCTGCCTCGACGAGATAGACCAGTGGATAGCGGGTAAACGATGGTTGAGCGTCGCTGTCGTTGACCTGTAGGATGCCTAGTTCGTTTGCTATCTTACGGTAGGTCTCAATCTCGCTCTGGAAGAAACCGAACTTGGGCTTGGGTGCTAAGATAGATGGATAGGGGTATTTCACGATTGATGCTAAGGTGGAATAGGTCATGACGAAACCACCCTTGCGACGTCCTAGGAATTGATGGGTCAGCAGACGGAACGCATTAGCGTTACCATCATACAGAACGAAATCTTTCCACTGCTCAGGGGTTACGAGCGACTGGTATTTTTGCCCAGCTCCTTCTGCAAAGTAAGCTGCGATGGCTCGCTCGCCAGAATGTCCGAAAGGTGGGTTGCCCATATCGTGTGCAAGGCAGGCTGCGCTGACAATGGAACCACATTCTGAGAGGTGGGAATTATGTAGTTCAGGATGCTTCTCAAGCAGTCGTCGTGACACATCATCGCCTAGCGAACGTCCCACACTGGCTACTTCCAAACTGTGGGTGAGGCGGTTGTGCACGAAGATGCTACCAGGCAATGGAAATACCTGTGTCTTGTTTTGAAGGCGACGGAAGGGTGAGGAGAAGATGAGGCGGTCGTAGTCGCGATGAAACTCTGTTCGGTCATCCCTTTTTTGGTAGTGCAGGTCTTCCTGCCCTAGTCGTTTATTTGAAATCAGTTGATGCCAATTCATCGATTTATTTACGATTTTATCATTAAACTATTTTGCTATTATCACTATTTGATGATTCTCTATTTCTTTATTTTCTCTCCTTTTGGAGGAGTTAGAAGTGGGCTCAAAAAAAAGAGGATAATTACACTCTCGTGCCATTGTCCTCTAAAAAATGATAAACACCTATTTACT
The DNA here is from genome assembly GCA_902797255.1 of uncultured Bacteroidales bacterium. Lineage (GTDB taxonomy): Bacteria > Bacteroidota > Bacteroidia > Bacteroidales > Bacteroidaceae > Colivivens. Next base: position 1,598 of record CADBSN010000327.1, read on the forward strand.
ACTTTATAGCTTTGACAACCTAAATGCGAAAAGGTTTAATGAATTCGTAAAATTATTTTATAAATCACCTAATGCACTCAGGTGGCTGTCATATCTGTTTTATGGTTTCTTCACCTTGTTCACACCCGATGTGATGCGTGACAGCTCCTTGATGGACTGATTGACCAACTCGGGGTGTTCCTTGGCAAAGTTGTCGATATGGCGGATTCGCTTGCTTTCGATGATTTCATCGATGGCGATGAGGATACCCGTCTCCTCGACATCACCAAAGCCATCGTTGATGGCTGTACCAAACATTTTCATCGTTGGTGAGAGGCTCATGTAAGCATTAACCAATGGAGGAATGGTCAGTCCGCAACTGCGGATGACACGATTGAGGACGATGTAGTCTTCGTGGAAATCATCGGAGCAGAACATCGACTCGAACTCCTTGGGGTCGTGATCCATCTGAAGCGGAGTCATCGGTACGATGAGGTTTTCCTTGTCAGGGAAGTGTTTGTTGAGGAAGTAGAGTATCATATCGCGACAGCGGCGGTTGTAAGATGGATACATAGTCATCTTGCCAAAGAAATAACGGCAGTCGGGCATGATGACAGCAACGGCTCCGAGACCATCCCACAGGTTGTCGAGTGCGAAGAGCCCTTTTGAGTCGTTACGGGTTGCTTGATATTCCAAAGTTACGAACGAGCGTCCCAGTTCAATGGTGTAGGGCAAATAGTCCTGAATGAACTTGTCGGAGAAATGGAACATGTGTGAAGTGGCCAGTATGGGTTGTCCATTTGCATCGAATTCTACTTCTGGCCCCAACAGATAGCGATAGCCTCCTATGATTTCCTCTGCATCTGGATTCCACACGATCAGTTGCTTATAAGGATTCTCGCATACATCGAACTCGTCGAGGTCCATATCCTTGCCTGTACCGCCTCCTGCAGCACGGAAGGCAATCTCGCGTAGACGACCTACCTCTTTCACCACATTAGGCGCATTCTGCCAAGTAACGATGTAGATTTCGTTATTACTGCGATTGGTGAAGCGCAATCGCTTGTCTTCTGTCAGTTCTGATTTTAGGACTTCACGACTGATTGGAGTTATGATATTCTTCATCTGATTATAATTCGTACACTTTTTCTTTCACCCATTGCGCCCATTCTGTCTGCGACTTTGAATTGTCAAAAGTCTGCCAAGGAATCGGTTCGCCGAAGGTTACCGTAAATGATTTCCCAACGTTCTTGTACATCTCGTCGACCAAGAACAGCATGGCGATATTCACTTTCAAGTGTAGCGCCTTGCAGATGTTGGCTATTCGATAGAAACGTTCGGAATTTTGCCCAGAGAATCGTACAGGAATCACGTCTCGTTGGTATTCTATGCTCTTGCTGATGAAAGTCTTCTTCCAAGGCAAGTCCTTGATGACCCCATTCTGTTTGCGAGAACAAAGTCCCGCAGGGAACATCAGTACATTGTTTTTGGATTGGAAAGCGGAGTCGACCATCTTGGGGAAGTTACGACTCTGGTTGCCTGTCTTGTTGATTGGAATACACAATGGCGCCAATCCTTCCAGATTCATTAGCACATCGTTGACAAGATACTTGATCTTGCTATCGTATTTATGGCACAGGATGCTACCTAAAGCCACTCCGTCCTCACCTCCCAATGGATGGTTCGACACGATGGTGTAGTATCTTCCTCCTTCGTTTGAAGGTAGTTTTTCAAGCCCTTTCACATCGAGAGTCATCTCTAGATACGACACACACTCATCGAGAAAATCCTGCCCATATTTGCCTTTGGCACGACCCGTAAGGAAACGGTTGACTTCATCCTGATGCAGGATGTGCTTCAGCCACGAAACAAGGAAACGAGGGAAATATTTGTACTTATTCCCTGCCTTGCTTTTGATGATTGCTTCTACGTCAACTTTGAAATCGCTTTCGTTTTGTGCCATAAAACTATATTTGTATGGCAAAGTTACAAAATATTTACCATTTACCATTTACCATTTGCCTTTTTTTTACAGAAAAATGCTTCCTACACCTTATTTTATATAATAGAAGAGTCTTTTCAAAAGCAGATGTAGCAATCTACTCAAAATAATGTCCAAACAAAAAGGTGCCCGGACTGAAGTCCGAGCACCCGATAGATTCTTTTTAGCTTTTGCTATTTACTTTACAAAAATCTTCTTGCCATCAACGATGTTGAGACCCTTCTGGAGGTTCTTCATCTGCTGACCAGCAATGTTGAAGATACCCTTCTGGGCTTTGTTGACAACAACCTCGTTAATTGCGCTGTAGTCAGGCTTCTCGTCGAGGTTACCGCCAAGGTATAACAACTGGAAGTCGTCGAAGATGAGCCAGTCACCGTTAACTTGTGTGTTCTTGCGGAATCCGATACGGAGGTCTGCACCAGCAGGAACCTCAATCTGAACAGAGTTGCAGTATGCCTCTGGGTTCAAGTTGAAGCGAGTGTATGCACCAACCATTGAAGATGGATAGAAGAATGTACCTTCTTCAACCTTAACGCGTGTGTCGAATGGATAAGTGTCCTCAAGCTGATATGCAAACTTAGCTGTTCCAAGGTCGTCTGAGAAGATGTATCTGCTACCATCCTTAGTCAGGTTGTAACCATCCTTTGTAGAAAGAACAGTACCCTCTGCATCAAGCAATTCTGCCTCTTGTTCAGCAGTAATAGCAAATGTCCAAAC